>JADFKG010000118.1 GCA_022565075.1 Chloroflexota bacterium
ATGTGGCGCTTAAAGTTGGTTGCTGTGGGCTGGTCGCACCAATGTATAAGACGCAAGCGCGGAGACCAGGCCGCCGACAACCGCTATCGGGGCCGCAACGATCAAGAGAAGGATGGTAGCGATAACGAACTCCTCGCTGTTCGTGACACAGAGGCCGTCACAATTGTCGAATTCACCCAAAGACACAGCCACCAAAGTAAAAGATAACCCGACTGAGACCACGATGCCGAACGTTACAAGTGCCCCGGTTATGAGCGCCCGCCCTGGCGAGTGCCTTCGTAACACAACGAAGCCAACAGCAAGGAAGATCGGACCCGCCAGATAGTAGAAGGGGAGGTAGGGTTGCGTAACTGCTGACACCACAAATAACATCGCCACCATGGTGATTGCGGCCACGATCCTCATGCATGCATTCTACGCCTCGCCACCCCGAGGGTGTGTCATCTAACCAACCCCCGAGGAGCTTGACAGGATTAGATCCAGGTGTAGAGTAAATCTGCAACAAAAACGGAGGATGGTGGTTCTATGACGCTCCGAAGCGCGGCTCTGTTGGTAGTCATTTTCGGGGTATCGCTCGGGATTGCAAGTGTCTCGGTACACCCGGCTGCCGGCGGAGTCTCACACTCGCACTGGTACACCCACAGCAACAGTGGAGACTGCACTGGTCATATAGATCCCCTCAACGACGTGTTCGTGCAATTCGCCTTCGTCTCCTGGGCCGACAACCACGCCGCTCACCACGGGGGGTGGACACACGGCGGTAGTACGCAGGAGTTTCGCGCGCATACATGTCTTACCGATGGATGGGGAGGCAGCGAGTAACCCGAGCTGGGATCCGTTCGGCAGATTTCACGTGAGGTTTGGTCAAGGATGGACTTCGTCTGGGGTCGGGAGCTACGACTATGATATCGAGTGGTTCATATGGGCCACAGCCGATGCTCACCACGAAGACTCCGTCATTTGTGGGTTCCAGCCAGATCATGCTATAGACGATAACGTCAAAGAGCCTCAAGGAGGGTTCAATCGCGGCCGCGACGACATCTGGAAGAACTGGACAAACTACGGCGCTGGCGGTGGCTACCCGCATCTCCTTCTAACGTCGCCATACTGGGGAAACACGATGCACTTCACACAATGCAATGGGAATATCGCCTGGAGCGATGGTGTTGTGGACTTCATTGAAATTCTCTGCTCCACCGGACACTGACGATGAGCAATAAGCTAAGGCACTATGGCTCGCGGATACTTCTCCTTGCCGTCTTTGGATCGGTCTTGTTGGTTGCTGGAAGGGAACTGGCGTCGGGCCTGGGATTGAGCTTTTTGGGCGAAGGTGAACCCGAATCTGGCTCTCTGACGAACGACCCCAGGCTCTCCGACGATCCTGCTGCCGTGTCGCCGCGCGGTAACTGGTCAGTTGAGGATGCGACGAGTTTCGCGGAATTCCCCGTTTTCTGGGCAGGCGAGGAGTACGCGGGAGTTCCTCTGGAGGCGATAATCAGGGCGGACTATGTGAGCGCCGTCCGCGCGGAGTTCACGCTGGTAGAAGACACCGTATCGTTCCTGTATGGGTCATGTATCCTCCCTGAATCCGGGGAAGGTGGCTGCCCGAACCCGTACCAGATTATTGTTCAGCCGGCGTGCATGCTCCCGCCAGGTTTTGCCGAAAGAAGCCTGATTGATGCTGAGACTACGGTTCGTGGAGCTCCTGCCGAAATTTTCGAGGATGGCCATCTGATCCTGTGGACTCAAGATGTGGCGATCACCGTTTTCGCACCTGACAGGGTTGCGACTCTAGCGATAGTAGACAAGATCGTTCCGCTCAATTCGAGTGGCCGTCTCTCTGGCAGTGACTTCGCGCCGGCCATCCCAACCGGCGAGTTGGGCTGCGCCCCCGACTCGCCAGCAGCGAAGGTTGCCGGACGCGCGGATTAGTAGTGTGATGCGGCGATCGGTGAGAATCGCCATTTTAGGCGCGTCTCCTGTGGGGGCGTTGCTCTTGGGAACGAGTGCCCTCCTAATCACGGACAGCAGTACGTGGGCATTCCGCAACGGGTGGGTATTCTGGCTTGGATTCTTCTCGGCCGCCGTGGTGATCACGTATTTCGCAGTGGCGCTCCTCGACAAGAGATCTAACCTCCTTCACGTATGCGCTGGCGCGGCGCTCGTCGCTGTCCTGTCAGCCTGTTTTGTCTTTGGCGCCTTCCTGCCGTATGCCCTTAATTTAGGCGATCGCACCGTAGCCGATTTCGGCGACTCAGAGGTCCCACTCGAATTTTGGTTGGTCGCGTCAGTAATTGTGGGCGCGCTTCTCGGTGGTTTAACCGGCTTCCTTCGCGGATGGATCGATCGCGCTGGCGACAAGGCGACATCGATCTCGCATGCCAGCGAATCAGCGTCACATCTCCCGTAATCTGCATTGACTGCCACGTGAAGCCGGATGAAGTTGTCGCCGATATGCGCTCTGAACTAGCGACGAGCGGGCGTCGCCCGCTTGACACCGGAACCGTTCCGTCCGAGAGTACAAGCCGATGACGACGACGACCAGGTTCGTTTATCGATTTCGCGACGGCGACGCCGGGATGCGCGATCTCCTCGGCGGAAAAGGAGCGAACCTGTCCGAGATGGCCCGGCTGGGCCTGCCCGTTCCGCCTGGCTTCGTCATATCCACCGATGGGTTCCGCGAGTTCGCCCGCCTGGACCAGCAGCTGCCGGAAAGCCTCTGGCAGGAGGTGCAGGAGGCGCTGAAGGAGGTCGAGGAAGCCGTCGGCCGGCGCTTCGGCGACCCGGACAACCCGCTCCTCGTGTCCGTCCGCTCAGGCTCGAAGTTCTCGATGCCCGGCATGATGGACTCGATCCTCAACCTCGGACTCAACGACGAGACGGTCGAGGGGCTGGCGAAGGCCGCCAACGACCGCCGCTTCGCCCTCGACTCTTACCGCCGCTTCATCCAGCTGTTCGCCAAGGTCGCCCTGCAGGCCGACGCCGAGCGTTTCGAAGAGGTCCTTACCGACGCGCGCACGAAGGCGGGCGCCAACGACGACGCGGACCTGAGCGAGTCCGACCTGGAAGACGTCATCCGCCGCTTCAAGGAGATCGCCTCGACGGGCACGGAGCCGTTCCCGACTGACGCGCGGGACCAGCTGCGCATCGCCATCCGCGCGGTGTTCGAGAGCTGGACGAACCCGCGCGCGATCGCCTACCGCAACCACCAGCACATCCCGCACGATCTGGGCACCGCCGTCAGCATCATGGCGATGGTCTTCGGCAACACCGGACCGCGCAGCGGCACCGGCGTCTGCTTCACCCGCAACCCCTCGACCGGCGAGCGCGCGCTCTTCGGCGAGTACCTGCCTAACGCCCAGGGCGAGGACGTCGTGTCCGGCGTTCGCACTCCGAAGCCGATCTCCGAGCTGGAATCGGAGATGCCGGACTCCTACAACGCCCTCGTTGAGCACGCGAAGAACCTCGAGAACCACTTCCGGGACCTCCAGGACATCGAGTTCACGATCGAAAACGGGCGCCTCTTCATCCTCCAGACCCGCTCCGGCAAGCGCACCGCGATGGCCGCCGTCAAGACCGCCGTCGACATGGTTGGCGAAGGCCTGATCAGCCGCGACGAAGCGCTCCTTCGCGTGCCCGCGGACGAACTGTCACAGCTCCTCCTGCCGCGCTTCGACGACGAGTCGAAAGAACGCGCGGCAAAAGACGGCCGGCTGCTGGGCAAGGGGCTCAACGCCTCGCCGGGGGCCGCGACAGGCATCGTCGCCATTGATGGAGACGACGCCGAGCGCTACGGCGAACGCGCGATCCTCGTGCGGCCGGAAACGAGCGCCGACGACATGCCGGCGATCCTCAAGGCGGGCGCCGTGCTGACCAGCCGCGGCGGCATAACGAGCCACGCGGCCGTCGTCACCCGCGGCCTCGGAAAACCGGCCGTCGTGGGCCTCTCGGCGATCCACGTCGATACAAAGCGCGGCGAAGTCTCGGTCGATGGCATCGTTCTCAAGACGGGCGACGCGATCAGCATCGACGGCTTCACCGGCGAAGTCTTCAGCGGCACGATCGACACGGTCCCGGCCGACATCTCCTCGAACGACGATCTGCGAGAACTCCTCGAATGGGCGGACGAGGCGCGACGCCTCGAGATCCGCGCCAACGCCGACACGCCGGAAGACGCCGCGCGAGCACGCGCCTTCGGCGCACACGGGATCGGCCTCTGCCGCACGGAGCACATGTTCTTCCAGGAGGAGCGGCTGGTGCACATCCGCGAGATGCTGATGAACGCCCGCCACGAGAGCACAGAGGCCGCCAACGGCGTCTACGAGAACGCCCTCAAGAGCCTCGAAGAGTACCAGACGTCCGACTTCCGCGGCATCCTGGAGGCGATGGACGGCCTGCCCGTCGTCATACGCCTGCTCGACGCGCCGCTGCACGAGTTCCTGCCGCCGATCGAGTCGCTGATCGAGAACCTGGCGATCGCCCGCGTGACTAACGGGCCTGAAGCCGAAGTCCGCGAAATGGAGGAGCTGCTGGAGGCCGCCCGCTCGCTGGCTGAGACGAACCCGATGCTGGGACACCGCGGCTCACGGCTTGGCGTCACCAATCCAGACATCTACGAGATGCAGGTGCGGGCGATCTTCCGAGCGACGAAAGATCTGATCGACGCCGGCAAGGACCCGCAGCCCGAGATCATGGTGCCGCTGGTCATGGGCGAGGCCGAGGTGAAGTCGCTGAAGGCGGGCCTGACGGAGCTCGCGAAGGGCCTCGGCGAGGACCTGGGACGGCCGGCGCGCATCCACTTCGGCACGATGATAGAGGTGCCGCGCGCGGCGCTTGACGCCGGCGCCATCGCGCCGCACGTCGACTTCTTCTCCTTCGGCTCCAACGACCTGACGCAGATGACGTTCGGCTTCAGCCGGGACGACGCCGAAGAGAAGTTCCTGCGCTACTACGTCGAGAACGAGATCCTGCCCCGCAACCCGTTCGAGACGATCGACGAAACGGGCGTGGGCCGCCTGATCGAGATCGCGGTCAAGGAAGGCCGCAAGGGCAACGCATCGCTGCAGCTGGGCCTCTGCGGAGAGCACGGCGGCGACCCCCTGAGCGTCGACTTCTGCCACCGCGTCGGCCTCGACTACGTCTCCTGCTCGCCGCCGCGCGTCGCCGTGGCCCGCCTGGCCGCCGCGCAGGCCGCCATCGGCCAGACCGAACGCGACGTCTAGCTCCGCGCCGCCAAGCAGATCGTCCGTCCTCAAAGTCAGGCGCTCGAATACTTCTGTGCAAGGGTGAAGCAAAGCGTTGACAATAGGCGTCGACTGTACCATACTTCATACATAAGGTGAAGCATGGAGATCGACTTCCGCACCAACAAGCTCCAGAAAGCTTACGAGAAGTCCGTCGAAGCGATCAAGCGCTGGGGCCCGGAAGTCGGCAAGTGGTACAGCCGACGCCTCGACGAGATCGACGCCATGCAGGACTTCGCCGAGGTTATGGCCTACCCGCCGTTCCACACTCACGAACTGACCGGGAACCGGAAGGGCCAATGGACGATAACGATTATCGGTAAGTGGCGGCTCATCGTCGTTCCGTCAGACAACGGGATGAGCCTGCTGGTAAAGGAGGTCAGCAACCACTATGGCGACTAGAGAGAAGATCTATTCCGACCAGGCAACGCCGCCGGGCGAGAGCCTCGCCGAGCTGCTCGAGGTCCTGGGCATTAGCCAGCGCGAGCTGGCCGTGCGCTCCGGACGTCCGGAGCAGGCCATCAGCGAGATCATCAACGGCAAGAAGGCGATCACGGCCGAGACGGCCCTGCAGCTCGAGAAGGTCCTCGGAACCCCCTCCTCGTTCTGGGTCAACCTGGAGTCCCGCTATCAGGAGACGCTCGCGCGCATACGCGAAACGGCTGAGCTGGCAGAGCAAGAAGCACAGCTCGACGCCTTCCCGATCCGGGAGATGAAGCAGCGCGGCCTCCTCCCGGACACAAGGGACAAGGGCGCGCTATTGAAGGGTCTGCTCGGGTTCCTCGGCGTGGCATCGTTCGATGCCCTCGAGGCGCGCCAGGCAGGCGTCCTCGGCTATCGTGTGACGCCGGCGGCCAGGGTCTCCCCCGGCGCGCTCTTCGTCTGGATGCGAGAAGGCGAACTCGCGGCCGCGGAGATCAAGACTCAACCCTACGATCAACGACGCTTCATGCTCGCCCTCAGAGAGCTTCGCGCGCTCACGATCGAGGAGAGCTGGCCCGTAGCGTACTCTCGCATGGTCGAAGTCTGCGCCGGCGCCGGCGTCGCCCTCGTCATCACCAGAAGCTACCCGAAGAGCGGCGCCAGCGGCGTCGCGCGCTGGCTGGCAGCGGACAAGGCGATGATCCAGCTCAGCACCAGGCGCAACTACGTCGATATGTTCTGGTTCAGCCTCTTCCACGAAGCGAAGCACGTCCTAGCGCGACAGAAGAGGCGAGTGTTCGTCAACGACATAAACGACCAGGACGACGAGGAGGCT
>JADFKG010000119.1 GCA_022565075.1 Chloroflexota bacterium
GTACTCTTCGTCGACGATGAGGCCGAGCCAGCCGAGTTCGGCCACCGCCAACCACAACTTGTCGTCGAACGCCTCGGGAGACTCCATGACGTCGCGCACCATGGACATCGGCGCTCGCTCATCGAGGAAACGCCTCGCTACGTTGCTCAGTATTTGCTGCTCTTCTGTTAGGCCAAAGTTCATGATCGTGCTCCTGGGACCTTGCTATATGACTACACGGACTTCTGCGGGAGGGCAAGCTCCTTTTCGATCGCCTGCTCAAGCTCGTGCGGGCGGAACCCGGCCGGGCCCGGCGCGCCCTGGAAGGCAACGCGGCCGCCCTTGCCGATCAGGTAGAGCCGATCGGGAAGGGCACCGTATGCGCGGGCGATATTGTCGTCTATAGCGTCGATGACCACCGGCATCCGGATTTTCAAGCGGAGGCTGCAGGCGACGGCGACGTCATGGCGCTCGGCGTCCGTAGTTGGATCGTTCACTCGGATGTCTGTGTCGCGGTTGACGCTCAGCACCCAACCGTCCTCCGGATGAGCCTCGCGGACGTAAACGACACAGAACGCCACGCGATCCCTGTACTCTTCCCAGAGCTTGTGTAAGGATCCCAACTGGATCCGGAACGGTGGTCAGGTGTACGACCCGAAGATGAGGGCCACCGGCTGCTTGCGGGCGATCGCCGCGAGATGGAACGTCTCATCCGTGAGGCGTTCGCCGCCTTCGCTGAAGTCGTAGGCTGGTAGCTCAATGTCGAAGGCCGCGTCACCCACGCTCAGCTTCGGCGACGACAGATCTCTAAACGCCGGATCGCTCACGATGTCCATCGGCGTCTTCGGCGAGTCTTCTGGAGTGATAGACCGCCAGTCGAACTTGAGCTGAGGTTCTTTCTCTGTGGGCATGCGCGCTCCTCCCGGCCGGAATCATACCGCCTTATGCCACCTTCACGCATGAACAAGGAGTGATTTAGGCGAACTTGAGGAGCTCAGTAAGTACGACGAGGGCCTGAGAAAGGGGTCGTGAGCGGAGTACGAAACTGACGACGCCGTGGTACCGGACGCGATGACAAGCTGGAGGCCGCCCGTCTACAATTGGTGGGGCGCGGCGAGATTCGGCCCGCACGCCCAACCGCAAGACACAGAACGGATCCCCCGCTTGACGCTAATTCGCACTGTCGGCCTGACAAAGCGCTACGGAAGAGTGACCGCCCTCGACGCGCTGGACCTTGAACTGGAGCGCGGCATCATCGGCCTCGTGGGGGCCAACGGCGCCGGCAAGAGCACCCTGATCAAGCTTCTCCTCGGTCTGCTGGAACCGACAAGCGGCGTCGGCGAAGTCATGGGGCGCGACGTCTTTAGCCAGGGGCCGGAGCTACGCCAGTTCGTCGGCTATATGCCGGAGCACGACTGTCTGCCCACAGACGTCTCTGCCACTGAGTTCGTCGCTCACATGGCCCAGGTCAGCGGCCTGCCGCCTGCCGCCGCCCGCGAGCGCACCGCTGAGACGCTTCGCCACGTCGGCCTCTTCGAGGAGCGGTATCGCGAGATAGGCGGCTACTCCACCGGCATGAAGCAGCGCGTCAAGCTGGCGCAGGCGCTGGTCCACGACCCCCAGCTGATGCTCCTCGACGAACCGACCAACGGACTCGACCCCGAAGGCCGCGACGAGATGCTGCGCCTTATCCGCCGCATCGGTAGCGAGTTCGGGATCGCTATGATCCTCTCGTCTCACCTCCTCAGCGAGATCGAGCGCGTCTGCGACCACCTCGTCGAGATAGAAGACGGGCGCCTCGTCCGGTCCGTACCGATGACCGTTCTTACCGCGCCCACCCGTGTCCTCACTGTGGAGGTCGACAGTGACGGCGACCGGCTAGCCGATCGCCTGCGGGAGCGGGGCGTTGCAGTGAGCAGCAGTGGCCGCTTCCTCCTCCTGCAGCAGGAAGACGACGCCTTGCTCGACCTTATCAGGGACAGCGTCGCCGACCTCGGGCTCGGGCTGGTGCGCCTGGAGCAGGGCCGGCGAAGGCTGGAGGAGCTGTTCCAGCCGCAAGCCTCCCTGGGAGAAGAGGAAGACTCCCGTGGCTGACGCGCCGGCCGGCACCATCTACGACGTTGGCTACCAGCGGTATGAAGGCGTCCGCCTGGGGCGCCGGCACGCCATCTGGGCGCTCTACGTGCACAGCCTTCGCGGCGTGTTCGGTATCGGCCGCTCGTGGTCGAGCAAGGTGGGCCCCATGGGTCTGGCCGTGATCGCGCTCGTTCCAGCGATTTTTCAGCTCGGAGTCGCCGCCGTTACACCGACGGAACTCTCGGTCATCCGGCCGGAGGAATACTACAACCTGATCGAGGTCGTGCTCGCGATCTTCTGCGCCGTCGTCGCGCCCGAACTCGTCGGCCGCGATCAGCGCACGAACACCTTGTCGTTGTACTTCTCCCGGGCGCTGAGGCGACAGGACTACGCCCTGGCGAAGTTCGGCGCCCTCGTCACGGGAATGCTCGCGATCACCGTCATTCCGCAGGCGATCATGTTCCTCGGCAACGGCCTCGCCGCGAACGACTTCGGCGACTACCTGAAGGACAATTGGACGGACCTGCCGTCCATCCTCGGCAGCGCAGCATTGTTGTCGGGCCTGATCGCCGGCATCGGCCTCATCATCGCAGCGCAGATGCCCAGGCGCGCGTACTCCACGGTCGGTATCCTCGCCGCATTTCTCCTCACCTCAATCATCGCGGCGAGCGTCTTCGAAACGGCAGATCAGAACGTCGGACGCTTCGTGCTGCTCCTCAGCCCGTTCCACATCGTCCGGGGATTTACGCTTTGGTTCTTCGATGCCACGCCCGATCCCGGAACACAGATCGGTGAGGCCAATTTCCATGGCATCGCATACGCGATCGATGCGGTCTTGGTCACGCTCCTAATGCTCGCCTTGCTGTTTCGCCGTTACGAGAAGATCTCGCCATGAAGACGGCCTCTGAGACGCAGCCCGCTGGCTCATCGCCGGCGGTCACGATCGAAGCTGTCAACGTCTCGCACTGGTACGGCAACGTCGTCGCAGTGAACGACGTGTCGTTCTCGCTCGGGCCCGGCATCACCGGACTGCTCGGACCCAACGGCGCCGGCAAGAGCACGATCCTGCACATGGCCGCCGGCTTCCTCCGCCCATCTAAAGGCACCGTTCGCATCGCCGGTGAAGGAGCCTGGCAGAACCACGAGATGTACGCCAGCGTAGGCTTCGTACCGGAGAGAGAAGCCGTCTACCCGTTCCTCACCGGCTATCAGTTCGTGCTCTTGAACGCCAGGCTCTACGGCCTCAGCGATCCCGCCGATGCCACGCGTCGCGCCATTCGAGCCGTCGCCATGGAAGCCGCGCAGGAGCGGCGGCTCGGCGGCTACTCGAAAGGCATGAAGCAGCGCCTCAAAGTCGCTGCCGCCATCGTCCACGACCCGCAGATACTCCTCCTGGACGAGCCGTTCAACGGCACTGACCCGGCGCAGCGCCTCCAGATGATGGACCTCCTGCGTCGCATGGCCGAC
Source organism: Chloroflexota bacterium (assembly GCA_022565075.1). Lineage (GTDB taxonomy): Bacteria > Chloroflexota > Dehalococcoidia > SM23-28-2 > RBG-16-64-32 > CF-162. Next base: position 3,523 of record JADFKG010000119.1, read on the forward strand.
GAAGGTCGCACCATCGTCTTCTCCTCCCACATCCTGGACGAGGTCGAGCGCCTCGCCCGCAACGTCCTCGTGATCGTCGCCGGCCGCCTCGTCGCCTCCGGCGACTTTCGTGCCATCCGCCGCCTGATGACCGACCGCCCGCACACCTTTACCGTTCAATCGAGCAACAACCGCCGCCTGGCAGTCGCCCTGGTCGCCGACGAGTCTGTTTTCGGCGTCGAGTTGGGCGACGAGCACCTGACAGTCCGCACGTCTCAGTTCGCCGACTTCACTCGCGCCGCGCCCAGGATAGCGAGGGCGGAAGGCATTACCCTCCATGAGCTGCTACCCACCGACGAGTCGTTGGAGAGCGTCTTCTCTTACCTGGTGAAGCGATGAACGCAACCGTCTTCACGCTCACGCTGCGACAGTTCGCCGGGCAACGCCGTTCCCTCCTCATGTTCGGCCTCGCGCTGATCCCCGTAGCCCTCGCTATCATCTTCCGGCTCGGCGAACACCTCGATCAGCAGGAAGAGACGGCGAACTTCCTCGCCAACGTCGTCATCACGCTTATCCTCCCGCTCGCCTGCCTCATCATCGGCACCTCCGCCCTCGGCTCTGAGATCGAGGACGGAACCGCTGTCTACATCCTCGCCAAGCCCGTGCCCCGCCGAGAGATCATCGCCGCCAAGTTCGCGGCGTCCGTCCTTATCGCCGCCGCGTTCGTCGTCCCTGCCACCGTAGTCTCCGGTCTCATCGGCCTCCAGGGCGTATCGGAGGAAGGCATCGTCACCGGCTTCGCGATAGCTACGCTGGTCGGCGTTTTCGCCTATACGGCCGTCTTCATACTGCTCAGTCTCGCTACCAGCCGCGCCCTCCTCTTCGGACTCGCCTACGTCTTCATCTGGGAGGGGCTTATAACCGAGCTCTTCTCCGGCACCCGCTTCCTCAGCATCCGCCAGTACTGCCTGGGCATCGCTGACTTCTTTGCGACGGTCAGCGAGCAGGAGTTCGAAGCGACGATCGGCGGCCCCGAGGCCTTCATTCTCGCCGCTGTCGCCGCCGCCGGCGCTCTTTTCCTCGCCGTCCGCCGGCTCGAATCGTTCGAGCTCACCAACACAGACTAGACGAACCAGCGCTCGCCCGGCTGCGGGCCTTCAACATTCGTCGCGCTAGTCATCCCGCTGGCCTCTCGACTGGAGGCCTTCTAGACGGGTGGCGTGAGCGCGAACCCCACCAGGCGCTCCAATTATTCCATAGATTTCACGACTGGAGGCTGCCCATGAGTGGCCGCGGACTCTCCCCTCGACGGGAGGTTGCCAGCACCGCTGACAGCCTCCCCGGGGCTCCTGAAACACTACACGCGTTGACCATCCACACACCCAGGATGTACCATTTATTAACAGTTTTATGTAACCTTAGCCTCAAACGCGGAGGGTCATTCCATGCCGAGAACTCTATCTGTCGCCATCGTCGCGCCTTTGGCCGCGATTGCACTGGCGATCTTCGTCGGCTTCTTGGCCTTGTCTGGACTGCAAGCAGCCGGCCGCGCCGACGCCAACGTCGTCCCGGGCCGCTACATCGTCGCTCTGGAAGACGCGGCATCCCCCGCGGACGTCCTTGCGGACCATGGACTGGCGTCAGTCCACGTCTACAGCGCGGCCCTCAACGGCTTCGCTGCTAACGTTCCTCCGGGCAAGCTAGCAAGCTTGCGCGCGGACCCGCGCGTCGCCTCGATCGAACCCGACCGAATCCAGGACCTCCTCGACCAGCCGCTGCCAAGCGGCATCGATCGCACCGAGACCGACAAGAACCCGACCGCGAACATCGATAATACCGACGTCCGCGTCAATATGGACGTCGCCATCATCGACACCGGCATCGACGGAGACCACCCCGACCTCAACGTCGGAGGCGGGCTTAACCTGACAGGCGGCAAAGCGACCAACTGGGACGACAAAAACGGCCACGGAACTCATGTCTCAGGCACTGTTGCAGCGCTCGACAACAACATCGGCGCCGTCGGCGTCGCTCCCGGGGCCACCGTCTGGGCTCTAAAAGTATGCAAGGGCCGCTGCTTCACCAGCGACATGATCGCTGCGATGGACGAGGCGACGGCCTGCAAACAGAGAGCTCTTGGCGCGAGCACTACCTGCAATCTTCGGGCTAGCGGCATTGACTTCGCATCTGCCAACATGAGCATCAGCACGCCGGACGACTCGGCGCCCTGCTCCCCCACCAGCGATTCTCTGCACAAGGCGATCTGCGGTCTCGTGGACTCCGGCGTAGTCTTCGCGCTTTCGGCCGGTAACGGCGACCGCGTGAAGAACGCTTATCCGGAGGTGCTGGCAGTTTCCGCGCTCTCCGACTTCGACGGTCAGGGCGGTGGCCAGGGATCGCCCACCTGCCGCAGCGACGAGGACGACACCCTCGCCAACTTCAGCAACTTCGGCCCGCAAGTCGATATCGCGGCACCCGGGGTCTGCATCTTCTCGACCTGGAAGGACGGCGGTACCAACACCATCAGCGGCACCTCCATGGCATCCCCACACGTGGCGGGAGCTGTCGCCCTCTACCTCGCGGCTAACGGCATGTCCCCTGCCACAAGTGACGCGGGCGTCAACGCCATAGAGGCCGCTATCATCGGCGCCGCTCTGCCTGAAGGTACGGCCAACAACGTCTGCAGCTACGACAACGAGAACGGTTCGACCGAGCCCATGCTCTTCGTTAACGGCGCAGCCTTCGGCGGCAACGGCTCCTGTGATGTCGCGGCAGCAGCCACGCCGACACCGACACCGACGCCGACACCGACACCAACGCCGACACCAACGCCAACGCCGACGCCCACGCCCACACCGAC
>JADFKG010000120.1 GCA_022565075.1 Chloroflexota bacterium
CGCTCGTCGCCGAGCCACTCCCGCTCCGGGCCCCAGTAGACGTCCTCCTCGGGCGCCCAGATGTCCTCGCGGCCGCCGCCGAAGCCGAAGGTCTTGAAGCCCATCGTCTCCAGGGCGCGGTTCCCGGCGAAGATCAGCAGGTCGGCCCACGAGATCTTCCGGCCGTACTTCTGCTTGATCGGCCAGAGAAGTCGGCGCGCCTTGTCGAGGTTGGCGTTGTCGGGCCAGCTGTTGAGGGGGGCGAAGCGCTGTGCGCCGGTGCCGCCGCCGCCACGGCCGTCGCCGATGCGGTACGTGCCTGCGGCGTGCCACGTCATGCGGATGAACAAAGGTCCGTAGTGGCCGTAGTCGGCCGGCCACCAGTCCTGCGACTGGGTCATCAGCGCATCGACGTCCTTGGCCAGGGCCTCGAAGTCGAGGGTCTTGAACTCCTCGGCGTAGTTGAACGAATCGCCCATAGGATCGGACGAGGGCGAGTTCTGGCGGAGAATCCTCAGACTCAACTGATTCGGCCACCAGTGCTGGTTCGCCGCGGCCCCAACCGCAGCGTGAGGTCCGCCCATCACGGGGCACTTGCTTGCGACGTTATCTGACACGTAGGTCCTCCTCCATCCCGGGACGCTGGGCTGGGTCACAGGGGCGCACTCAGCCCGCGTGGGTACGCTCCGGCGTATTGTATCGCAAGATCAGGGTCTCTTTACCTTGCGGCGCTCACGGCACCAGCGTGCGCTGCGGCGAACGCCGCGAACCCGATCGCCAGGCTGAGCACCACGTACAGCCCCGACTTCAGCGGATCGTCCTCACGCATGTACTGCCAGCTCTCGTAGATGAACGTCGAGAACGTCGTCATCGCGCCGAGAAAGCCCACCGTCAGAAACGCCCTCACGTCCGGCGAGAAGGCGTCACGCTCCTCGACCAGGCCCAGGACGACGCCGAGCAGCGCGCAGCCGAGTGCGTTGACGCCCAGTGTGCCCCAGGGGAACCCGATCCCCAGCTCGCCGTAAAGCCGCACCGCAAGCAGATAGCGAGCAACGGCGCCCAACGCGCCGCCTGCCGCCACCGCCAGTAGCGTCATTCGCCGCGGCCTTCGTGGAGCGGACGCCCGTCCCCACCGCGCCGCAGGAGGATGATCTCGGCCATCACGCTGACGGCGATCTCCGCCGGCGACTCGGCGCCGATGTCGAGGCCGATCGGCGTGTGTACCTGCGCGACCTCGTCCGGGTCCGCGCCCTCCTCAACGAGGTGTTTGAGCACGGCTTTCGCCCGCCGCCGCGAGCCGATCATGCCGACGTAGGCAGCGCCGCGACCGATGACGCCGCGCAGGCTCGCCTCGTCGTGCTTGTGGCCGCGCGTCACGGCGACGACGTAGGTCGTGCTGTCCAGCGGGTAGTCCGCCAGCACTTCGTCGAAGCGGCCGCGGATCACGCGCTCGGCCTCCGGGAAGCGCTCCGGGTCGGCGTACTCCGGCCGGTCGTCGATCACGGTCACGCGGAAGCCGCAGAGGCTGGCGATCTCGGACAGCGCCTTGCCGACGTGGCCACCGCCGGCGATGACCAGCGCGCACGACTGTTCGTGCACCTCGACCATCACCTGGAACGCCTCGCCGGCAGCCTCGAGGCGAGTTAGCTCCTCGCCCTCGGAAGAGAGATAGACCGTGTGCACGCGGTGGCGCCGGAAGGCCTCCGCTGCGCCCGCAGTGACCGCCGAATCGAGCGCGGCTACACCAAGCGAGCCGAGCGTCGAGCCGTCGGGCCGCACCAGCAGCTTCGCACCGACGCGCTCCCGCTGGCCATCGGGCGCGGCCATCAGCGTGGCCACGAGGACGGGATCGCCGCCCTCCAGCGCGCGCACGACCTGTCCGGTGATGCGGGCTTCGAGCGAGTCGGCCATCTCAGGCCCTACGGACCCGTCCGGGCACTCTTGAATGCCAGAAACTCGATACGGTTGCCGCCGGGATCACGAGCGAAGAAGCGCACCCGGCCCTCGATCGGGATCGCCTCCTCCAGTTCGACGCCGTCGGCGCTGAGGCGCGTTCGCAAACCATCGAGGTCACTGGTGATGAGCGCTGGATGCCCGTCGCTGAGGCCGGGCTCACCGTCGGGGCGTTCTTCGAAGCGGAGGTGCAGCTCCTGATCACCGATGCGGTACCAGGCACCCGTGCGCCCAGCGTCGGAGAGCGATTGCGGACGCGGCATCTCCTCGAGGCCCAGCAGCTCGCCGTAGAAGCGCTTCGCCTCGCCGGCCTGGCCGGCCGGGACGATCATCTGCACGTGTTGAAGGCTGACGATAGCCATGGCGTGCTCTTAGACGTTGAAGAGGACGTTGATCACGTCGCCCTCCTGGACGACGTACGTCCGCCCTTCCTGTCGCAGCTGGCCGGCCTTTTTCGCCTCGTTGTGCGAGCCGAATTCAAGCAGCTTGTCCCAGGCGATCACTTCGGCGCGAATGAAGCCTCGCTCGATGTCGGTGTGGATGCGGCCAGCCGCCTGGAGAACCGTTGCGCCGTTGGGAATCGTCCAGGCGCGAGTGTCCTTCTCGCCGGCGGTGAAGAACGTGACGAGGCCCAGCATCTCACGCAGCGCCTCCAGGACGTGGTCCGTTGCCCCTTCGCCAGCGCCCATCTCGACCCGGAACTCCTTCGCCTCTTCCGGCGACAGCTCCGCCAGTTCCGCTTCCAGACGGGCGCAGAGAGCGGTGACCGACGTGCGCGTCCTGGCGTGCCGCTCGCGGAAGTTGGCCTCGATCGCGTCGCGCTCGGCGACCGCGCTTTCGCCGATGTTGACGAGGGCCAGCAGCGGCTTTAGCGTCAGCAGGCCGAAGTTGGCGAGCGCTTTGATCTCAGCTTCGTCCGTGATCAGGTCGCGGGGCGGCGTCTCGGCGTCCAGATGTTTCTTCACCCGCTTGAGCATCTCCGACTCGCGCCGCGCAGCATCACGCTCGGCGCCTTTGGCCGTGCGCGCCGTCGTGTCCACCTTCCCGAGCCGCCGGTCGACGATGCCAAGGTCGTGCAACAGCATCTCGGCATCGAACGCGCCGATGTCGCGATCGGCATCGATCGAGCCCGCCGGGTGCGCAACGTCATCACGCTCGAAGACGCGGACGACGTGGATCAGGGCGTCGGCGCGTGCCAGCGCCTCGGCAGCAGATCCCGAGGGCGCGGCACCCCGTTCGAACAGCGTGGGCAGGTCGTGGAGGACGACCTCAACGGGCGTGATCTTCTTCGCTCCGACAAGCTTGCCGAGCTTCTGCAGCCGCTCGTCCGGAATCTTGACCGCGCCGATAGCTTCGCCGCGACCGTCCGCCGAGGCGCTGCCGTGACCGGCCATGAGCGCCTTGAAGACGGTCGTCTTACCGGAGAAGGGGAGGCCGACGATCGCGAGGTCCATTACGACTCGCAGCGTAAGAGCGATACGTCACGAGGGTCAAGGAAGGCCGCTTGACACACCGGGGTGCGCAGTTACCATAGTGACCGATCAGTCACTAAGGCCGACAGCGACCGCCGAAGGGAGATCATCAACAATGGTGACAGCGGAGTTCAATCCGTTCACCCCAGGAGCCCTGGCAGACCCCTACCCGATGTACCGGGAGCTACTGGCGCACAACCCGGTCTCCTGGAACTCCGTCATGGAGACGTGGATATTCACTCGCTACGCAGACGTCGACGCCATCCTCACCCACCCGGCGATGTCCGCCGACCGGCGCAGCGGCAGCAACCGCTTCGCGGAGATGCAGCGCAAGCAGATCGAAGAGCAGCCCAACAGCCCGTTCAACCGCGCGCCGACGATGCTGACGACCGACCCGCCCGAGCACACGCGCCTGCGCGGCCTGGTCAGCAAGGCGTTCACGCCCCGGGCCGTGGAGAATCTGCGGCCGCGAATCCAGAATATCGTTGACGGACTTCTGGCCGACGTCGCCGACAAGGGCGAGATGGACCTCGTACAGGCTCTCGGTTACCCGCTGCCGGTGATCGTCATCGCGGAGCTGCTCGGCGTGCCAACGGAGGACCGCGGAAAGTTCAAGAAGTGGTCCGACGAAATCGTGGCGACGCTGGGCGGACCGTTCACGCCGCCGGAAGTGCTGCAGGCAGCGGCCAGTTCGATCAACGAACTCACCGCCTACCTCTCGGAAGTGATCGATGACCGCCGCAAGAACCCGCGGGACGACCTGATAAGCGGCCTCGTCGCGGCCGAGGACGAGGGCAACGTCCTGAGCACGGAGGAGATCTACACGACGTTGGTCCTCTTGTTGGTCGCCGGCAACGAGACGACGACGCATTTGATCGACAACGGTATGCTGGCCCTGCTCAAGAACCCGGAGCAGGTCCAGCTGCTGCGGGACGACCCGTCGCTGATCAAGTCCGCCGTCGAGGAGCTGCTGCGCTTCACGGGGCCCGTGCAGGGCACCGGGCGCGTCTTGACGGAGGACGTCGAGATCGGCGGTCAGGCGATGAAGGCGCGCGAAACGGCGTTCGTCATTCTGGGCGCCGCCAATCACGACCCCGCGAAGTGGGGCGACGACGCGCACAAGCTGGACGTGACGCGAAACCCCATCGACCACGTCGGCCTTGGCGACGGCATTCACTTCTGCCTGGGCGCCCCCCTGGCCCGGGCCGAGGCGCAGATCGCCATCAGCACGATGCTCGAACGCTTCCCGAAGCTCAAGCTGGCCGTCGACGAGCCGGAGTGGGGCGGGACGTTCATCATCCGCGGCGTCAAGAGCCTGCCGCTGACGTTCTAGCGCATCTCTTCTTTGACCCGAAAGAGAACCGCTCCGCCATTACGACGGAGCGGTTTCGCTTGCTTGTCGTCACAGGACACCTTGCCGTAGACATCCTGTGACGAGCCCAAAAGGGAGGGTTTGGGACCATAACATTAGACGGCTGCCCCCGGCGACCGTTACACTACGCCAACGCCTTCACGCCACCTCAACCACACGTTGGCGCCAAGCGTAACGGCCGTGCGAGGATACTGTTGCACATGATGAGGGTTGGGATATTGGACGAGCGCAGGCCCCTTCTACGGGGTTATTTTCACCTCGCCGCCGCGCTGGCGGCCGTTGCCGGCTTCGTCGTCCTTCTCTCGCTAGCCGACTCGCCGCGGGCCTACATCGGCGGCGCCATCTTCGCCACCAGCCTGATCGCCCTCTATACGATCAGCGGCACCTATCACACGATCACCTGGGGACGCCGCGCGCACGCCGTCCTCAAGCGCCTGGACCACGCGATGATCTTCGTGCTCATCGCCGGCACTTACACCCCGCTCTGCCTGCTGGCCGCCAGCGATCCCTGGGGCCTCAGGCTACTCGCCGTCGTCTGGTCGATCGCCGGCATGGGGATCGCGCTCAAACTCGTGTGGCCGCACGCGCCGCGCTGGCTCAGCGTCGGGCTCTACATGGCGACAGGCTGGATCGCGCTCGTAGCGGCGACGGAGCTGACAGACTGGTTCGCGCTCGTGCCGCTCCTCTTGCTTGGCGGCGGCGGCCTGCTCTACTCGGCCGGCGGCGTGATCTACGCCCTACGCTGGCCGGACCCGTTCCCCAGCGTCTTCGGCTACCACGAGGTCTTCCACCTGCTCGTCATCGGCGGCAGCGTCCTGCACTACTCGCTCGTCGCCGGCTACCTGATGACGGCCTAGCCCCGTCTCACAGACCTCGGCCAGCACGCACCGATCACACAGCGGCTCGGCCTGACAAGCGTCCTTCGCGTGCTCCACGATCAGCGCGTGGTACTCGCCGTAGAGCGCCGCGTCTTGCGGCAGAGACTCCTCGAACAGCCGCTGCCAGGCGTTGTACGTGTCTCTCAGACGAGCCGTCGGGCCGCCGGGCCTGACGCCGAGGCGCGAGAACGTCCGCCTGGTGTAAGCGTCGACGACGAAGAACGGCTGCCGCGCCGCGTAGAGGAGGATCGCGTCCGCCGTCTCTTCGCCGATTCCGTGCGTGGCGAGAAGGGACAAACGCAGCTCGCCTGCCGGCGCCGCCAGCATGCGCCCGAGATCGTCTCCAAAGCTTTTGGCCAGCAGATCCAGGAACGCCAGCAGCTTGCGCGCCTTGCTGCGGAAGAAGCCACTGGGACGGATCAGCTCCGCCAGCTCGCCGGCCGAAAGCGCCCGCATCGCGGCCGGCGAGAGCGCGCCCGCCTGCTTCAGGTTCGCGAGCGCCTTCTCCACGTTCGTCCAGGCCGTCCGCTGCACGAGGATCGCGCCGACGATCACCTCGAACGGACCGTCAGCGGGCCACCAGCCGCGCGGCCCGTACCGCTCGGCGAGGCGATCGTAGACGTCGCGGACGCGGGGCTCCGGCCCGGTCATCGGTTGCGCCAGGCCT
>JADFKG010000005.1 GCA_022565075.1 Chloroflexota bacterium
GTGACGCGAAGACGCTGACCGGCCGCGTGGCGTACAGCCAGCCGCTGCTCAAGGAGCACGGCCAGCTCTAGCGCCCGCGGAAGACGGCCAAGCTTTCCAGACGAACCTCAGACGAGCCGTCGGGCCGTAGGGTAGCCCAACTTGTCCCCCCTCTCCCCTTGGGAGAGGGGCCGGGGGCGAGGGTCAGGCTTGGTTAGTCGAGCCGCTCGATGATCGTCGCCGTGCCCAGGCCACCGCCGCAGCACATCAGCTGCATGCCGTAGCGGCCGCCCGTGCGCTCCAGCTCGTGGAGCATCGTCGTCATCAGCCGCGCGCCCGTCGCGCCCAGCGGGTGGCCGAGGGCGATCGCGCCGCCGTTGACGTTGACCTTCGACATGTCCGGCTCGACCTCACGCTTCCACGCGAGCACGACCGAGGCGAACGCCTCGTTGATCTCGATCAGGTCGATGTCCTTGAGCTCGAGGCCGGCGTGCTTCAGCACCTTCGGCGTCGCCGTGATCGGCCCCGTCAGCATCAGCACCGGGTCGGAGCCGACGACCGCCTGGCCGACGATCCGCGCCCGCGGCTTCTTGCCCAGCTCATCCGCCTTCTCGCGCGACATCAGCAGGATGGCCGAAGAGCCGTCGGTGATCTGCGATGAGTTGCCGGCGTGGTGGATGCCGTCCGGGCGGAACGCCGGCTGCAGCGAGGCCAGCTTCTCCAGCGAGCTCTCGCGGATGCCCTCGTCCGTCTTCACCGTGTGGTCGAGGCCTTCCAGCTTGACGTCGATCTGCAGCATCTCGCGGTCGAAGCGGCCTTCGTCGCGCGCATTCCTCGCCTTTTCCTGGCTGTGCAGCGCGAACTCGTCCGCCTCCTGGCGCTTGACGCCCCATTTGACGGCGATCTCCTCGGCGGAAATCCCCTGAGGCGTCAGCGGGTACTTCTCCATCATCGAAGGCTGGAACGGCGCCCCCGGCCCCTGCATGATGTTCACGCCCAGCGGCACGCGCGACATCGACTCGACGCCGCCGCCGATCGTGATGTCGCAGACGCCCGCCTGGATCAGATTCGCGGCGAAGTGCACCGCCTGCTGGCCGCTGCCGCACTGGCGGTCGACGCTCGTCGCCGGCACCGTGTACGGGAAATCCGCCGTCAGCAGTACGTTGCGCGCCACGTTCGCGCCCTGCTCGCCCACCTGGTCGACGCAGCCGAAGACGACGTCCTCGACCTGCCCGGCCTCGATGCCGGCGCGGCTAACCAGCTCGTTGAGCACCTTGGCGCCCAGGTCGTTCGGGTGAATGCCCGAGAGCACGCCGTTTCGGCGTCCCATGGGCGTTCGCACCGCCTCCACAATCACCACTTCTCGCATTATGTCCTCCTTCAGGTTTGTGCCCTCATTCTAGCAGACGCTAAGCCACGATCCTCAGTGATTCACGTCACCGAGGCGGCGGGCCCGGGCTGCCCGTGAAGTCGATGAACGCCACCGGCACGCCACACGCACCCGACTGGTTCACCGAGACGATCCGGCCACCCTGCAGCGCCGGGTGCGGCTCGCCGACAGGATAGCCCTTCGCCTTGAGGTCTGCCGCCAGATCGTCGATCTCCGTGCACTCGAAGCACAGCCCAGCGATCTCGCCCGGCCGCGGCTCGGCGGGTCGCTCTGACGGCCCGATCACCTCGATCACAACGTCACCGGGCCGCATGAAAGCGAACGACGTCTCGCCGCGCTGGAACGTCCGCTTCGTCTCGATACCGAACCACGACGCCATCCGCTCGCTGATAGTAGCGGGGTGCGGCACGCGCAGCACGACGTGGTCGATGCGCTTGATACGGCTCTCCGTCGCTGGCCGGTCGCCCGTCAGCCCCTCTTCGGGCTCCACCACCTCCAGCTGCACCCCATCGAACGCGTCCGCCGCCAGGTAGCTCAAACGGCCCGTGAACCCGTCGCGCGGCTCCGGATCATCGAGCGCCACACCGCAGTCGCGCAGCTTCGCGACGTCGCCGTCCACGTCGTCGCTCCACAGCGCGACGTGGTGCAAGCCTTCGCCGCGCTCCTCGATGAACTTCGCGAACGGCGAAGAGGCCTCGAGCGGCTGGATCAGCTCCAGATATCCTACGGATCCATCGGAGCTCCCACCGGCCGCCAGCATCGCCGCCCGCACGCCTCTCGAGGGCATCTCACCTTCTTTAACGACGGGCAGGCCCAGCGCGTCGCGGTAGAGCCCGCATGCGGCCTCCAGGTCGCGCACGGCGATGCCCACGTGGTGGACGTCCCGGATCATGGCCCGATTCTAGCAGGCGACCCCCACTGGCGACGCTCTGGGACGTTCGCTTACACTTGGCGGCGACAATCCCAATTGGAGGAGCCCGCAATGAAGATCGAAACTACTGTCATGGCCTCCAGCATCGCGGCCTATGCCGAGCAGGCCCGCAGCCTGGAAGCGCTCGGCTACGACGCCGTCGTCGCCCCGGAGGCAGGACACGACCCCTTCCTGCCGCTGATGACGGTCGCCGAGCACACCCAGACGCTGAAGTTCGGCACGGCCGTGGCCATCGCCTTTCCGCGCAGCCCGATGGTCACCGCCCAGCTCGCGTGGGACCTCCAGCGCTTCTCCGGCGGGCGCTTCATGCTCGGACTGGGCACACAGGTGAAAGGCCACAACGAGCGCCGCTACTCGACACCCTGGCCCTCGCCGCCCGGCCCGCGCCTGCGCGACTACCTCGTCACGCTGAAGGCGATCTTCAAGACGTTCCAGACGAATGAGCGCCCGTCTCACGAAGGGCCCCACTACCGCTTCTCGCTCATGTCGCCGTTCTTCAACCCCGGCCCGAACAAGGACGGACACATCCCGATCTACATATCGGCCGTCAACCGCTACAACTGCCGGCTCGTCGGCGAACTCTGCGACGGCATCCGCATGCACCCCTTCAACACCGCCAGGTACACGAAGGAAGTGATCCTCCCGTCGATCGAAGAGGGAGCGAAGAAGGCCGGCCGGGACATCTCCGACATCGACCTCGTCGGTGGCAACTTCATCATCACCGGCGCCAACGAGGAAGAGGTCGAGCGAGCCAAGGGGCCGATCCGCCAGCAGCTCTCGTTTTATGCTTCGACGCGCGTCTACCACCCCGTGCTCGAAATCCACGGCTGGGAGGACACCGGCCAACAGCTCTTCCGCCTCTCGATGGAGGGCAAGTGGCCGGAGATGGCAGCCGCGATCACGGACGAGATGATGGAAGAGTTCGCAATCATCGGCACCTACGACGAGTTGGTCCCGAAGATCAAAGCCCGCTTCGGCGGCGTCCTCAGCACGCTCGGCTTCGGCTTCGGCCTCGGCGCGCGCACCGCGCAGGACGACGAGCGCCTGACCGCGATCATCGACGAGCTGAAGCAGATCTGATGGCCGCAGCGTCTCCCCGCGACGACTACGCCGCCCTGCCTGGGCGCGGCATTCGCCTGCACTACCGGGACTGGGGCGGCGACGGCCCGCCCTTGCTACTGCTACACGGCCTCTCCTCCAACAGCCGCATCTGGGACCTGACAGCGCCACTCCTGATCGAGCGCTTTCACGTCGTCGCCCTCGACCAGCGCAGTCACGGCCGCAGCGACCAGCCTGACGACGGCTACGGCTTCGGCGACGTCACGGCTGACCTCCAGGCGTTCATCGAAACGCTCGCCATCGAGTCGCCGACGATCGTGGGTCACTCCTGGGGCGCCAACGTCGCGCTCACGTACGCCGTCGCCCACCCCGATGCCGTCCGCTCAATCGTCCTCGTCGACGGCGGCGTCGTCGACATCTCAGAGCACAGTACCTGGGACGAGGCTGAGCCACGCATGCGGCCGCCCGAGATCGACGGCATGCCCGTTGAGACGATGGTCGGCTTCATGCGCCGCTGGCCGCAGCTAAAGGACATCTGGAGCGACGAGTTGCAAGAGATGGTGCTGGCCAACTTCACCATCCGCGAGGACGGCACGATCGCCCGCCCCCTGACGATCGAAAACCACATGAAGATCGCCCGCGCCATCTTCGATATGCGCCCGGCCGATCTCCTCGAGAAGCTAGCCTGCCCACTCCTGGTGATCTCCTGTCAGCAGGAGCCCACAAACGACGAGGCCAGGCGGTGGCAGAAGCTCCGCGAAGACGGCCTCAAGGCCCTCGGCCGCGTCGCGCCGGACGCCCGCGTCGTCGTCATGAAGGACACGATCCACGACGTGCCGATCCAGCGGCCAGAGGAGCTGGCGAAGCAGATCTCTGACTTCGCCGAATAAGCCGGGGCGGACCGTTCCCGGCCCGCCCCTGACTCACCTACGTTGCGCTGGTTGCGCTTAGTCGTCGAAGTCCTCTGTCTCCGCCCCATTCGTGATGAAAAGCGAGATCGCCTTGTCGAACGACTCCCGGCTCAGCACCGACTTCGTGCCGTCAAAGGCGGCACTCTCAATCAAAATGTCGACGAGGTCGCGTGCATGGCTCGCCCGCGGCTTCAGGGCCTGCTCCTCGAACAGCTTCTCAATTGCGTACTCGATCGCGTCGTCCTCCACCGGGACCGCCTTCGCGCGGCACTCGCGGCGCAGGATCTCGCCGAAGTTCGCCGGGCTGGGGTTGGGAATGCGCACCTTGTACAGAATGCGCCGCAGTAGCGCGTCGTCCGCCACCTCGCGCACGCGCGCGTTCGTGGCGAACAGCAGCTGCAGCCTGAAGGGAACAGTCAGCTTCTCGCCGGTCACCAGGCTGAGCGAGTCCCAGCCGCGCTCCAGCGGGATCAGCCAGCGCGTCAGCAGATCCGTCGTCGTCACGCGCTGACGGCCGAAGTCGTCCACCACCAGCACGCCGTTTTGCGCCTTGATGTGCGCCGGCGCCTGGTAGAAACGCGCCTGTGGGTCGTATGCCAGGTCCAGCGCGCTGCGGTCCATCTCGGCACCGAGGACGATCGCCGGCCGGCGCACCTTCACCCAGCGCTGGTCGAAGTCTGACTTCTCCTCCGGCTCATCCGAATCCTCATCGAGCGGAATGTGGATCGACGGGTCGAATACGCGGATCACCTGCCCGTAGGCGTAGATCGCGAACGGCACGTAAGAGTGACCGGGCAGCCCCTTCGAGAAGCTCTCCAGGATCACCGACTTACCGTTGCCGGACGGCCCGTAAAAGAGGCTCGTCTTGCCAGAAAACAGGGCGCGCGCCACCGCATCCGAGACCTCGCTCGTTAGCACCAGCTCCTTCACCGCCTCCGTGATCTCGTGGCGGCTCACCTCTTGCTTCTCCTCAAACAGCTTCTGCATCACGCTCGAGTACTGATCCGCGGTTACTGGTGCCGGGCCAGCGTAGCGAGTGCGCTCCAGCGCCTCTGAGACGCGCGCCTGACCCCTCTCGGACAGACGGTAGCGGTAGTTTCCGGTGTAGAGGTCGGACTGGCTGAGAACGACGACCAGCCGCTCCTCGCTGAGCGCCTCCAGGATCTGGGAGACGATCTCTCCTGCCAGCCCCAACCGCTTCGCCAGCTGCGCCATCGAGGGTGTGCCGGAGTAGTGCATGATCTTCAAAACGAGGTCCATCAGGAACGCCTTTGAAAGACCGACCTCGGCGAATGAGCGCGGCGCACGCAGGAACGATCCATCGTCGTCCTGCTCCGGCGCCTCGGCAACGGTCGCCATCGTGCGCGTGATGAACTGCGACATAGAGTCGCTGTACTCATCAGCGGGCGCATCGGTCGCCGAGTCGGTCGCCGAGTCGGTCGCCGAGTCGCGAGACAAGAACGAGGGCACTACCCTCGTCCCCTGGACCGCGCGGGCAGGCTCGTCCGAGTCCGGCGCGGGCGCAGCGTCATCCGGGTTGATGCTCTCGTCTTTGAACGTCGATTCGGTCTCCATAGTCACCTCGTGTCCTTCCGGATTCGCCTGCTCTGCCCACTCACCAGGGGCCATCAACTTAGACGCCGCAGCGGGGGCACTCGTTACCGCAGTTCGACAGCGGCAGCGGCCAACGTTTGTATTTTTCTGCACAAGCTATTGACCTTGAATCTCGGCGGATGCTATAAGAAGGCCAGAGTATTGTTTCGTGATCGACTAGACGAATAGTGACTATAGGGTATATCAATGGAAATCCCACCAGTTGTAATCGACCGGCTCCCGCTCTACGCCCGCGCCCTCGCCGGCCTTGAGGCCACGGGGCGCGAGGTGGTCAGCTCGCAGGACCTCGGATACCAGCTCAACGTCACGCCTGCCCAGATCCGCAAAGACCTCAGCTACTTCGGGCGCTTCGGCAAACAGGGCCGCGGCTACAACGTCCGCAGGCTCCTCGAAGAGCTGCGCAGCATCCTCGGCCTCAACCGCCAGTGGCGGATGGCGCTCGTCGGCACAGGCCGCCTGGGACGCGCCATCCTGGGCTACGAAGGGTTCGGACCGCAAGGCTTCCGCATCGTCGAGACGTTCGACTCAGACCCCGAGTGGGTCGGCAAGGAGATCAACGGCCTCACGATCAAGGACGCTGTCGATCTCGAAGAGGTGTTGCGCGTGAGCCCCGTCGACGTCGGCATCGTCGCTGTCCCTGCCGAAACCGCGCAGACCGTGATCGACCGGCTCGTCGCCTGCGGCGTGCAGGCGATCCTCAACTACGCGCCGATAGCCGCCCACGTGCCACCATCGGTCCACATCAAGCGCATCGACCCGGTTCTCGCCCTGCAGGGCATGACCTACTACCTCAAGGCCGCCGCGGCCCCACGGAAGTAGCGTCTTCGCGTCGCCCCTCTAGCCGTCTTCGCTGTAGCGCGTGATGCTAGAGGCTGACCAGCCACTCACCCTCGGCCGGCTGTGCCCGCTTGATCAGGTCAAGATGCTCCAGCGCTATTCCCGCACCCAGCGCCACACACTCCATCGGGTTGTCCGCCACGTAGCAAGGAATCCCGATCTCCTGCGTAATCAGCCGGTCCAGGTTTCGCAGCATGCCCGTCCCACCGGACAACACGATTCCGCGGTCGACAACATCAGAGGCCAGCTCCGGCGGCGTCCGTTCCAGGACAGCCCGCGCCGCGCCGACGATCGACTGCAGCGGGTCCGCCATCGCCTGCGTCACGTCCGACGACGTCACGGTGATCGTGCGCGGCAGCCCGGTGATCTGATCCCGGCCGCGAACCTGATACGTGAGCTCTTCGTCCAGCGGCATCGCACTACCGATCGCGATCTTCAACTCCTCCGCCGTCCGGTCGCCGATGACGAGGTTGTGGCGCCGCTTCACGTATGCGGCGATGGCGTCGTCCAGGCGATCACCGGCAACGCGGACACTCTCGCTGACGACGATGCCGTACATCGAGATCACAGCCGCCTCAGTGCGGCCGCCGCCAACGTCGACGACCATGTGTCCCTGCGGGATGTGCACGGGAATACGCGCGCCGATCGCGGCCGCCAGCGGCTCCGGGATCAGGTGCGCCGGCCTCCGTGCCCCAGCCGCTTCGGCAGCGTCCTGCACGGCACGCTGCTCGACGCCCGTGACGCCGGCTGGCACGCAAATCATCACTTCGGGCTTGATCATCGAGATGCGGCCCATCACGCGTCTGATGAAGTAGCGAAGCATCGCCTCCGTCGTCACGTAGTCGGCTATCACGCCTTCCCGCATCGGGCGCACGACGCTGATCGAGCCGGGCGTGCGGCCCAGCATCTCTCGCGCTTCTTTGCCGACCGCAACGATGCTATTGTCGCGCGTCGCCACCGCCACGACCGAGGGCTCCGCGATCACAATGCCTCGGCCCTTCACGTACACGAGCACGTTCGCCGTCCCCAGATCCACCCCGATTCGCTTCCCTAGCATTAGATCCTCTCGATGTCTGCGCCGAGTGAGCGCAGCTTCTCGTCGATCCTCTCATATCCGCGGTCCACGTGATAAATGTCCGATACAGTCGTGCGGCCGTTCGCCGCCAGTCCGGCCAGTATAAATGCTGCCCCCCCTCGTACATCCAGCGCCGTCAGCGCCGAACCGCTCAGGGGCGTGGGCCCGGTAATGATAGCAGCGGTTGTACCTGTCGTCACTATTTCCGCGCCCATCTTGCGCAGGTCGCTGATGTAGCCGAGCCGGTTGTCGAAGACGCGTTCGTGCACCGTGCTGACGCCGGACGCCTGCGTCAGCAGCACCGCCATCGGCGCCTGCAGGTCCGTGGGAAAGCCCGGGTACGGAAGCGCCTGCAGCGTCAGCGCCTGCAACTCACCATCCGCCCTCACGCGCATCACGTCGCCGGATGTCTGGACGTCGACCCCGGCCTGTCGCAGCTTGGCCTCGACGCCCTGCATGTGACTCGGCTCCACGCCCCGAATCTCTGCCTCTCCACCGGCTATCGCCACGGCGATCGCGAACGTTCCCGCCTCGATCCGGTCCGGGATGATTCGGAACCGCATTCCGTGCAGTGCGCCTGCGCCCTTGATCGTGATCGTGTTCGTGCCGGCGCCCGCGACGTCCGCTCCCATCTGGTTGAGCATCGCCGCCAGGCTCTGCACCTCCGGCTCGGCGGCCGCGTTCACGATCGTCGTCACGCCCTTCGCGCAGACGGCGGCCATCATCGTGTTCTGAGTGCCCAGCACGCTCGGGTAGTCGGCGAAGAAAGTCGAGCCGCGCAGTTCCGTCGCCTGCGCGCGGAACATCTCGTGGCTCACTTCGGTCTCCGCGCCCAGCGACCGGAAGCCGGCCAGATGCACGTCGATCGGGCGCTGGCCGATGATATCCCCGCCGGGCGGCGGACAGGCCGCCTCGCCCAGGCGCCCCAGCAGCGCGCCCATGACCAGAAAGCTGCCACGCAGCGTGCCTACGAGCTCCCGGTCAGGACAGGACGACGTGATCTCGGCCGCGTTCAGCCGCAGCGTGCGATCGCCGGCCCACTCGACGAGGCAACCGAGGCTGCGCAGGACGAGCGCCATCTGCTCAACGTCATCGATGTTCGGTACGTTCTCGAGAAAGCAGTCGTCGGCGACCAGCAGCGACGCCGCCATCGCGCCCAGAGTCGCGTTCTTGGAGCCGCCGACCTCCACAGAGCCAGACAGGCGCCTGCCACCTTCGAGGACGAGCGTCTGCTCGCGCAGCTTGAGGGTCATCAGCCCCTGATGTTACACCCCGGGCGGGCCGGATGGCCCACGCGGGGTCCGCCGGCGGCGCTTCTCGACCGCCCGAAGGCGCAGGAGCGACCGCTGTAGCGAGGCGGCGGCGGCCACCAGCTCTTCGGTGTCTCCGCGCCCCTCCAGAGTCCGCTCGGCGCGGCGGCGTGCTTCCTCTGCGCGCACAGTGTCGATCTCCTCGGCACGCTCGGCCGCGTCCGCCAGAATCGTCACGCGGTCGTCCTTCACCTCGAGGAACCCGCCGGTGATCGCCACGTCGGTCTCATCGCTGCCCTTGATCAGGCGCAGTACGCCGGGCTTGATCATCGTCAGCAGCGGAGCATGTTGGGGCAACACCGTCAGCTCACCCTGGATCCCCGGCGCAATGACAGCGTCCACACCTTCCTCGGCGTAGACTTCGCGCTCGGCCGTTACGACGTGTACTGAAAGCGGCATGATTCCTCGCTACGCAGCCTTCTCCGTAGCGGCCATCTTCTTGGCTTCCTCAACCGCCTCGTCGATCGTGCCAACCATGTAGAACGCCTGCTCCGGCAGCGAGTCGTGCTTGCCGTCGAGGATCTCGAGGAAGCCGCGCACCGTCTCCTTGAGCGGCACGTAGCGCCCCGGCCGGTCCGTGAAGATCTCGGCCACGTTGAACGGCTGCGTCAGGAAGCGCTGGATACGGCGCGCCCGCCCCACAGCGACCTTGTCCTCGTCCGACAGCTCCTCGACGCCGAGGATGGCGATGATGTCCTGCAAGTCCTTGTAGCGCTGCAGCACCGCCTGCACGCCGCGCGCGGCCTTGTAGTGGTCCTCGCCGACGATCCGCGGGTCGAGGACGCGGGAGAACGATGACAGCGGGTCCACCGCCGGGTACAACCCCTCTTCGACGAGCGCCCGGTCCAGCGAAATCACCGCGTCCAGGTGCCCGAACGTCGTCACGATCCCCGGGTCCGTATAGTCGTCCGCCGGTACGTAGATCGCCTGGAACGACGTGATCGAACCCCGCTTCGTCGACGTGATGCGCTCCTCCAGCACACCCATGTCGGTCGCCAGCGTCGGCTGGTAGCCAACGGCCGAGGGCATGCGGCCCAGCAGCGCCGACACTTCCATGTTCGCCAGGATGTAGCGGTAGATGTTGTCGATGAAGATGAGCACATCCTGGCCCATCGTGTCGCGAAAGTACTCGGCCATCGTGATACCCGTAAGCGCAACTCGCGCGCGCACTCCGGGCGGCTCGTTCATCTGGCCGAAGACGAGCGCCGTCTTCTCGATGACGCCGGACTCCTTCATCTCGTTCCACATGTCGTTGCCTTCGCGGGAACGTTCGCCAACACCCGCGAAGACCGAATAGCCGCCGTGCTCTCTGGCGATGTTGTGGATCAGCTCCTGAATGATGACGGTCTTGCCGGTGCCGGCGCCGCCGTACGCGCCGACCTTGCCGCCCTTGGTGAACGGTGATACGAGATCGAGCACCTTGATCCCCGTCTCGAGCAACTGCGGAGTCGTCTCAAGCTCGTCCAGCGTCGGTGGTGGCCGGTGGATCGGCCAATGCTCATCCGCCTTGACTTCGCCCAGGTCGTCGATCGGCTCGCCGAGAACGTTTAGCAGGCGCCCCAGGCACGCCTCGCCGACGGGCACGGTGATCGGCTCGCCCGTGTCCAGGGCTTCAGCGCCGCGCGGCAAACCGTCAGTGGTGTCCATCGCCAGCGCGCGCACCCAGTTGTTCCCCAGGTGCTGCTGCACTTCGACGACCAGCCTGGAGCCGTCCGGCATCGTCACGTTCAGCGCGTTATAGATGGTGGGCAGCTCGTCGGGCGGGAATTCGATGTCCACCACCGTCCCGATCACCTGCACGACCTGTCCTTTTGCTCCCTTGGCCATATCGACCTCCGTTCCCTTCTCCTTACGCCAGCGCTTCCACGCCGCCGACGATGTCCAAAAGCTCGTTCGTAATGCTCTCCTGGCGAGCCCTGTTGTATTCGAGAGTCAAGTCTTCTACCAGCTCGTTTGCGTTGTCAGATGCGTTGCGCATCGCCACCATCCGCGCCGACTGCTCGCTCGCCCCCGCCTCCAGAATCGCGTCGTAGACCTCCCGCTCAAGGTAGCGGGGCAGCAGCTCTGCAAGCACCTCCGCGCGTCCGGGCTCGTAGATGTAATCGATCGCTTCTCTCTCCGCCTCCGTGGGCGGTTCGATGGGAAGCAGACGCCGGACCTGCGGCTGCTGCGCCATGATGTTCACGAACTCGGCGTAGATGATCCACGCCTCGTCCGCGGCACCCGTGATGAAGTCATCAATTACCACCTGCGCGATCGGCCGCACGTCCATGTACGAGGGGTAGTCGCCCAGCTCGAGGAATTCGGCGACGATCTCCTGGCCGGTGCGCCGCATGAAGTCGCGCCCCTTGCGGCCAACGGCGCAGATGCGCACCGGGGTGCCTTCGCGCTCCATGATGAACTGCGCCGCGCGCCGCACCAGGTTCCCCGGCAGCGCGCCCGAGAGGCCTCGGTTGGGCGTCACCAGAATCACGTCCACGGCACGGACTTCGTCCCGCGCCTGAATCAGCGGGTGGCGGTCCGCCGGATCGATCTGCGACAGCGTCTCCGCCAGGTCCGCCAGCACCCAGCGCATGCGCTCGGCGTACGGCCTCGCGGCCAGCGCGTTGAGCTGGGAACGGCGCATCTTCGAAGCCGCCACCAACTCCATCGCACGCGTAATCTTCGCCGTGTTCTGGACGGAGCGAATCCGCCGCCGCGTCTGCCTTAGCTGACCTGCTGCCACGTCTTAGTACGCTCCCGTTTCTTTGAACGCTTTGAGCGCTGCCTTCAGCTTCTCTTCGGTCGCGTCATCGAGCAGACCGGTCTCCTCGATCGCTTTGAGAACGTCCGGGTTGTTGGACTTGAGGAAGCGGTGGAAGGCATCTTCGAAGTCGCGTATCTTGTTCGGCTCCACGTCGTCCGTGTGGCCGTTCACCACCGCGTAGATGATCGAAACTTCCTGGCCCAGCGAAAGTGGGCTGTACTGCTCCTGCTTCAGGATCTCCGTCAGCCGCTGTCCCAACTCCAGCTGGCGCCGCGTCGCCGGGTCAAGCTCGGCGGTGCCGAACTGGGCGAACGCCTGCAGCGCACGGTACTGCGCCAGTCCGAGGCGCATGCCCCCGGCCACCTGGCGCATCGCCTTCGTCTGCGCTGCCCCACCGACGCGAGATACCGAAAGACCAGCGTTGATCGCCGGCCGGATGCCCGTGGCAAAGAGGTCGCTCTCCAGGTAGATCTGGCCGTCCGTAATCGAAATAACGTTCGTCGGCACATAGGCCGAAACGTCGCCGGCCTGCGTCTCGATGATCGGCAGCGCCGTCAGCGAGCCGCCACCATGCTCCTCCGAAAGCTTGGCGGCGCGCTCCAGCAGGCGGCTGTGCAGGTAGAAGACGTCGCCGGGGTAGGCCTCGCGTCCCGGCGGCCGCCGAAGAAGCAGCGACATCTGGCGGTACGCCCAGGCGTGCTTCGACAAGTCGTCGTAGACGATCAGGGCGTCCTTGCCCTGCTCCATGAACTCCTCACCGATGGCACAACCAGCGTAAGGCGCGATGTACTGCAGCGCCGCCGGGTCCGCGGCGTTAGCAGCCACGATCACCGTGTGCTCCATCGCCCCGTTCTCTTCCAGGATGCCGATCACCTGCGCCACCTTCGCCGCCTGCTGGCCGATCGCCACGTAGATGCAGATCACGTCGCGGCCCTTCTGCGAGATGATCGTGTCGAGGCAGATCACCGTCTTGCCGGTGAAGCGGTCGCCGATCACCAGTTCGCGCTGGCCGCGGCCGATCGGCACCATCCCGTCGATCGCCTTGATGCCGGTGTGCAGCGACTCTCTCACGCTTTCGCGCATGGCGACGCCGGGAGCGATGCGCTCGACCGGGCGTGCCTTGTCGCTGGGCACCGGGCCCTTGCCGTCCAGCGGCTTGCCCAGCGGATCGACGACGCGGCCAATCAGCGCATCGCCGACGGGCACCTCGATGATGCGCCCCGTGGAGCGCACCTCGTCGCCTTCCTTGATGTCGATGTGATCACCGAGCACGATCGCGCCGACGGTGTCCTCTTCCAGGTTCAGGGCCAGGCCCATCACCGTCTTCGCGGCGCCGGACGCGTCCTGCGTGTGGAACTCCAACAGCTCGTTGTAGACAGCGTTGCGCAGGCCGTAAACCTGAACGATGCCGTCGCCGGCGGACACAACGCTGCCGACGTCGACGGCCGTCAGTTCGCCGCCGAACTGCTCGATCTGCTGTTTGATTATCGATGCGATCTCTTCTGGTCTTACAGCCATGGTTTCCTCCGGCTAGTCACCTCGGAAGGACAGGCTTGGGCCCGTCTCCCGCCGGGCACGAGCCCGGACTTCGATTGCTCTTTAGGCTTCACTTGTCTCCAGCTCGCGCAGCCATTCCCGTATCTGCGCCGCGTGCTCCCTGTAGTGCCCGGACGTGTCGCCGGCGAAGTAAACGGCTACCTCTTCGCCCCGCAGCTTCAGGTTGAGCTTCTCCTCCGGCGTCTCGTCCAGACAGGCGTTCGCTTCCTTGTAGTTGCGCAAGAACTCCGTCCGCACTTCCATGAACGGCCGGTCCTTGCGGACGTTGTACTCGCGCTCGTTCCATTCATCCGTCCAGTTGTCGCCTTCGCCGAAGGGAACGTCGTCGAGCCGGCCGGCGCAGACACAGCGCAGCGTTTCGGCCGCGCGCCCGGACCAGAAGGCGAGGTGACCCAGCAGGTCCTTCAGCGTCCAACTCTCGACGACGCCGGACTTCTCGCGGTCCTCTTCGGATACCGATTCCACGACCGCGGTCAGGTCGGACCAGGCCAGCTCCAGCTCCCGGTGCATCTCCGCCTTGTCGGCCAATCTACGACCTCGCTCCGGCGAGCTTCTGCTTCAGCGCCAGCAGCCGGTTCCTGGTGCTGCCGTCGATCAGACGGTCGCCGATGCGGACGACGACTCCACCGAGGATCTCCTCGTCGACCTCCGTCTCGACGACGACTTCGCCGCCGGCGATCTCGGCCAGCTTCTTCTTCACGACTTCCAACTCCTCATCGGAGAGCGCCACGGCCGTCGTCACCGTAGCGTGTGAGACGCCCCTGGCCTCGTCCAGCAGCTCCTGGTATGCGTCTGCGATGCCTGGTGCCAGCGACGTCCGTCCGCGCCGCAAAAGGATAAGCGCGAGGCTCAGGACTTCCTTCTGCAGGCCCTCAAGCGTCTTCTGCACGAGCGCCTGCTTCTCTTTCGGCGGCACCTGCGAATTGAGGAAAAACGCCGTGGCCCGCGGGTCGGAGTAGAGCGCGGATATGGCGCTCACGCCATCCGACCACGCCTCTTCCGTCCCGTTCTCGCGGGCGATCAGGTATGCCGCTTCAGCGTAGCGTTTGGCCGCGACGTCACGAATCAATTCCGCGATGACCCTCCACTATCGCCTGTTGGCGCCTCAGCCAGCACTTCCTCGATGATCTCACCGTGCGCCTTGCGGTCCAGGCTGCGCCTGATCACACGCTCAGCCGCCGTGATCGTCAGGTCCGCGAACTCTCGCCGCAGGTCGCTGATCGCCGCGTCGCGTTCGAGCTGAATCTCCTGGCGCGCTCGCTCGATCATCTGCTCGGAGTCAGCACGGGAGGCTTCCCGCGCCTCATCCTGAATGCGCGAGGACGCCTGCTGCGCCTGGGTAATGATCCCCTGCGCCTCCTGTCGGGCACGCGACATCTCCGCCGCCACCTCTGTCTCCGTCTCGGTGAGTCGCGACTTCGCCTCGTCGGAGGCCTGCAGGCCCTCCTCGATGCGCTTCTTGCGCTCATCCATCATCGGGAAGAGAAAGCGCCTGAAGAGCCAGGAGAACAGGACCAAGAGGATGCCGAAGTTAATCAGCTGCGCCACCAGACCCGGCAAGTTAATGCCCAGCGCGCCGATCCCTTCCGCTTCCAGGAATACCGGTACCATAGCTACCTTCCGATCTCTCTGATCGTTCGCCCTCTGCGGCCGCTAGAACACGAAGCCGATCATGATCGCCACGACTAGCGCGTAAATGCCGATCGCCTCGGCAAACGCCAGCCCCAGGATCATGTTCGTCTGGATCACCGGCTGGGCGTCCGGGTTGCGGCCCAGCGCGTCCATGGCGCGACCCACGAGGTTACCGATCGCCAGCGACGGGCCGATCGCGCCGATTCCCATGACGACCGACGCGGCCATGAACTTCATGCCATCGTCCGTGATCCCGCTGCCCGCGGCTGCCTCCTGCAGCGCCATACGGCCGGCCTCGACCGCCGGTAGCACCATAGCGAGAATGATCTCCATTTAGACCCTCCTTGTGATCTCGTGTGATATCGAAATTACATCCATGGTTAATGCGCGGCCTCCGCGGCCGCCACCGCCCCCGATTTCCTGGGCGCGTGCTCTTCTTCGTGGTCACCGTGTGCACTCACAGCCATCATGCCGAAGACCAGCGTCAGCATGGCGAAGATGAACGCCTGGATAGCGCCGACGAAAATCTCGAGGCCGTAGAACGGCAGAGTCAGGATGATCGGCGTCAGGAACGTGAACATCAGGATTATCACCTCGCCCGCAAACATGTTCCCGAAGAGACGGAACGTGAAGCTGACGAGCCGGACAAGCTCCGAAACCAACTCTAGAATCCCAACAAAGGCGTCGATGATACCGTCCATCAGGAGGCCGGGCTTGAACGTGAAGATCGCCCGGCCCAGCTTGCCAAAGTTGAAGAACTTGCGCCCGTAGCCAAGTACCCCAAGCGACGTGATGCCCCAGAACTCCACCGCGATGAACGACGCAATGGCGATCGCCAGCGGCGTGTTGAGGTCTGTGTTCGGGCCGCGAAAGACAGGTATCAGCTCGCCGACGAACTTGCCAGCCGCCGCCGCCTCTCGGAAGCGGCTGACGCCCTCCGGGTCGTCCTCCTTGATCATCGTCGCGTCGTTGGTGATGCGCAGGTTGCCGGGGCTCGAAGGCTTGATGTAGTTCAGATCGATCGGGCCCAGAGTCACGTTCTCGAAGATGATCCCTTCGACGAAGCCGTGGGCCTCGATCTGCTCCTCCACCGGCGTCTCGTGTCCCACCCAGCCGATGACATTAAACATAGGCGTCAGCGACAGCCAGTTCGAGATGAGGATGAAGAAGAAGATCGTCGCCACGACCGGAAAGAAGCGCCGCCCGTTCTCATCGCCGGCGATTCCCGTCACGACATTGTAGAAGCCCTCCAGGGCGGCCTCGAACATGTTCTGGATGCCGCTGGGCACCAGCTCCCACTTGCGCGTGGCGACGAAGACGACGATCACGATCAGCGCCACGATCAGCCAGCTGGTGATCATCGTATTGGTGATGGCGACGGGACCGACGGATGTGAGCGCCTCAGCCTTGATCGCTATGTTCGGAGTCGGACCGCGGAGGAACAGGAAGCCCAACACGAACGCCGTCAGGCCTCCCAGTATCGCCAGCCATCTAATCATGGGCGTCTTTCGCTTTACTCCCTCTACCTTTTCCGATCGCTTCCATCAGCAAGAAATAGCCGCCCCAGAACGCCAGCAGGAATCCCCCGAACAGCCCAATAAGCGTGAAAATAGGCTCAGTGCCGAGCCAGCCGTCGGCGAGGACTCCACCGCCGATCCCGCCGATGATACTAAGGGCGACATACCACCCCAGACCCATCAGTCTCATCGTCTGAGGAAGCTTTTGCATCGGCACGGCGAATGGCCTCCATCTGGTGCGGGATTTCTCGCATTGCGCAGAATATCACAAAGTCTGTTTAAGATCGACCAGCCATACCCCGCGCCCTCAGAAGTAGACTACAATGCCAGGCAGACGAAATTATGCGGGTACCAGGAGAAGATGCCGAATGCCGCTCGAAATCGGCCTCTAACCGGGCCCAGTCGTGAACGACAGGCCCGGCCAGGGCGCAATGGACCCCGGCGACGCAGGACCTCCCTCACAACAGTTGAGCCTGCCTGACCGCTTCTCGGGCCTGCTCCTCCGCCTTGTCAGCAAGCGGACCACGTCCAGGCCGCGCGACTACGAAGAAACCTACTTTCGCCGTGGCGCCTCAGAGGCCCGCACTTTCCTGCAACGTTTCGGTATCCCAATCGATTTCCGCGGCAAACGCGTGCTCGACTACGGCTGCGGCTATGGGCCCTTGGCCTTCCATCTCGCTCAAGTGGAGGGCGCGGCTGCGGTCACGGGCGTGGACATCGATCAGGCAAGAATCGACTTCGCCCGGCAAAAGCTGTCGAGCGAGTATCACGACCTTACCGGCTCTGTAGATTTCAAGTTGCCTGAGGAAGTGAAAGACGGCCAATTTGACATCGTCGTCTCCAAGGACAGCTTCCAGCACTACAACGATCCAGCAAGTGCGCTCTCGCAGATCAGGCAGTTGACCGCTCCGGGCGGCCTCATCGCGATCGGCTTCGGGCCGCTATGGAAATCGCCTTATGGCGGCGCTATCGACTTCATGACCAAGCTTCCCTGGGCTCACCTCATCTTCTCCGAGGAAGCGATCATGCGAGAGCGATTACGCTACCGCCCCGAGGAGAAAGCGCAGACGTACAAGGACGTACGGGGTGGGTTCAATAAGATGACGCTCCGGCAGTTCCGTCAGATAGTCGCCCGTAGCGGCATGAAGGTTCTGTCGTTCCGGGCGAACGCTTCTTCCGGCGTGGTCGGTGGTCCATCCCGCCTGCTCGCAGAGATCCCCGGCTGGCGCGAGTTCTTCACGCTGAACGTGTATGTCGTGCTCTCTGTGTCCAACACAGGAGTCGAGTAGCCCCGCGCCGCATGATGCGACGTCGCGGAGCGCGAGCGCACTAGCCCTTCTTTCCGAAGTCCTCCAGATCAAGGCCTTCGATGACGTCGCGGAACGGGCTGAGCTTCTCCAACTCCTCGGGTGAGGCCTCTTTACTCTCTTCCGTATCGCCCACGCCGTCGATCGTGCCGCTCTCCTCGTCCAAACGTACGCCTGCCTTCTCCAGCACCGACTCATCGGCGTAGATCGGCACCTGCGCCCGTACAGCGAGAGCGATCGCGTCGCTCGGCCGTGCGTCGATCTCCACCGAACGCCCGTCCACCTGCAGAACGATCTTGGCGAAGAACGTATCGTTGGAGAGGTCGCTGACCAGGATGTGGTCGATGCTGCCGCCCAGCTCCTCAATGACGCTGCGCAGCAGGTCGTGCGTCAGCGGGCGCGCCACCTGCACATCCTGAAGCCGAACGGCGATCGCGTCTGCCTCCGCTGGACCTATCCAGATCGGCAGATAGCGGTCAGATTCCTTTTCCTTCAAGATCACGACGCGCTGATAGTTCATCAGACTCACGCGTATGCTCTCGATGGTCATCTCGACCACTACTTCCACCTCCGAATTCTAGGTAATTCCGATACTATCCCCCGCTTCTCGCGAGGTCAATCAAGTAGGAACCGCCTCCCGCTTCCGAGTATCCGGCGCGTCCTCCTCCTCCAGCGACGGCCCGAACACATCACTCAAGATGGCGGCACCGCCGATCAGCACCGCCAGAATGATCAGCATCGCCGTGATGTTCAACACGTCGGTGATCACGCCCACCATCAGCAGGGGGATCAGCGAGATGAAGTTTGCCGACACGACCTGCGTGGCGAAGATGCGGCCGCGCATCTCGGCCGGCGCCCGTTCGTGCAGCACCGTCTGCGCCGGGGCGTTAAGCAGCGCGTAGAAGAAGCCCATCGGCCC
Source organism: Chloroflexota bacterium (assembly GCA_022565075.1). GTDB lineage: Bacteria > Chloroflexota > Dehalococcoidia > SM23-28-2 > RBG-16-64-32 > CF-162. The sequence continues at coordinate 18,785 of JADFKG010000005.1, forward strand.
GGCAAAAGCCATCACCAGCGCCTGAAGCGCAGAGATCCGCAGGATATTGCTCGGGTCCAGTGCATCGGGCCCCTTCGCCCACACCTCTTCGATCGGCTCCACCAGCGCCAGACCCACCATGCAGAAGGCGATGCCGGCCAGGCCGATCACCACCGTCCGGTTCTTGCCGAAGCGCGCGAACCACGACAGGAAGCGCAGCCCAAACAGCGCCCCGATGCCAGTCGGCGCGAAGATGAGCGCCGCGTTGTCCGCCGGAACCTCAAGCACGTCCCGCATGTAGCGCGGAATCAGAATGGCAAACAGCAGGACGAGCGAGCTGCTAAGGACCAGCTGCCCCAGCGCCACGACAGAACGGCGGTCCGAGACCAGCGCCCGCCAGCTCTCGCGGAACTCCGTCGGTATGCTGCCGAAGTTGGCGCCCTGCCTGGGCTCGGCCTTCGCCCTGTCATGCCAGACGTTGACGCGCGCCGCGAAGAACGCCGCGATGGTGAACAGCACCGCCGCCGTCAGGAACATGCCGTCTGGCCCCACGCTCTTCAGCAGAACCGGCGCCAGGAAGACGATGCCCAGCAGCTGCGCCCCCGTCAGCGTCAGGTTGTAGAGGCTGTTCGCCGCAACCAGCTTCTCCCGAGACACAAGGGAGGGGATCAACGATACGACAGCGGGGTTGAAGAAGAGGCCCGCCGTAGCGACGGACACGGCGATCGCGTATATGGCCCACGCGTCCGCGTGAAAGAAGAAGAACAGCAGGCAGCCACCCGCACGCAGCAGGTTGGTGACCACAAGCACCGGCTCCTTGTCGACGCGGTCCAGGATCACGCCGACGGCGAATCCCAGCGGGATCGACGGCAGGATGAAGCAGAGAACGAGGATACTCGTGTGAATCGAGGAGTTCGTTATGTTGAGGATGACGACGAGCAGGCTGAACAGCAGCGCGTTCTGCGCCGTCTGGGCGATGCCCTGGCTCAGCCAGAGGCTGAGGAAGCGCCGGTCCGCCAGCAGCGCGCGCGAACGCACGACATCCCGCACCTTCGGCTCCCTCAGGACGTTATCTCTCAGCGGAATCCTCCGCCGGGCCCCTCGAGAGGAACGTCTTCACGCGCTTCTCGAACGTGCTGCGCTCAAGAAGCACCCGCCGCCGGCAACCGAGGCAGCGAATACCGATGTCCGCGCCCAGGCGCACGACCTCCCAGTCGTAGCCACCGCAGGGGTGCTGCTTCCGCAGACGCACCTGGTCGCCCAGGCGCACCTCAAGCACCACGGCGCTAATCCCCGGCCAGCAGGGCGTCGCGGGCCAGGTTGATGCGGCCGCGCAACGCCTCGGCAGCCCGCCGTGCGTTGCCAACGTAATCGCCGCCGCGCGAGGCATAGAGCACGGCACGCGAGGCGCTGATGATGATCCCTCCCCCCCGCGAGTCGAAGGCCGCGCGGGCGGCCGCTTCCAGCTCGCCCTCCTGCGCGCCGACGCCGGGCACCAACAGCACCTGGTCCGGGCAGATCTCACGCACGCGGGCGATCTGCTCGGGCCAGGTCGCCCCTGTCACCAGGCCCACGTTTCCGTGCTCGTTCCAGTCGCGGGCAAGACGGGCGACCTGCTCGTACAGCGCCCCACCGCCGTCCAACGGCAGATCCTGCACGTCCGCCGCGCCCGGGTTGGAGCTGCGGCACCAGATGAACACACCACGCTCCCGGTATTCCGCGAACGGCTGCACGGCGTCGCGTCCGCCGTACGGGTTCACCGTCGCGGCGTCGAAATCGTACGTCTCGAACAGCGCCCTGGCGTAAAAGCGCGCCGTGTTGCCGATGTCGCCGCGCTTGGCGTCGGCGATGATCGGAATGTGTGCGGGCACACCCCGTATCGACTCCAGAAGCGTCTGCATTCCGCCAACGCCCAGCGCTTCGAAGAACGCCAGGTTCGGCTTGTAGGCGCAGACGAGGTCCCTGGTCGCCTCGACGATCTCGTTGAGGAAGGACGCCACGTCCGCGTGGGGCATCAGTTCGGGGTCGGGATCGAGGCCCACGCACAGAAAGCTCTGATTCTTCTGCTGGGCCGCCCGGAGCTTCTCAACGAACATTCGCGAACCCGCTCCTTGTCGAAATATGTTGAAGTCGTCCGGCCCCTGAAGGCGCTTCGCCGGCGCCGCTGATTGTACTGCCCAATCGCTTAGCGGCATATTATAAACTCGCATCTCATGGGTCAAGAAACGTCCAGCGGATCCGCAGGGCGCATCGACGTCGCCCTTCTTCCCGGCCAGCGCTTCGACGCTGCGCACAACGTCTGCGTCATCGTCGACGTCCTGCGCGCCTCCTCCAGCATCGTCACGCTGCTGGAGCGCGGCTGCTCCTCCGTCGTCGCCGCACCAACCGTCGACCGCGCCCGCCAGCTGCGCAGCGGCCTGCCTGACCACCTCCTGTGTGGCGAGGAGCGCGGCCTGCCCCCGCACGGCTTCGACTACGGCAACTCCCCGTCGGAGTTCTCGCGCCTCGACCTATCGGGCCGCTCGGCGATCCTCGCCACGGCCAACGGCACGCGCGTCCTCGCCGCCATCGCCGCCGAATCGCCCGCCGTGCTCGTCGGGGCGCTCCTCAACCGCACAGCCGTCGCCCGCGCCGCCATCGACATCGCCCGCCAGCGCGGGCTGGGCATCGCCATCGTCAGCTCAGCAGCGCACGGCGGCGGCACCTTCGTGCTCGAGGACGCCCTCGGAGCCGGCGCCATCGCAGAGGCCGCCCTCTCGCACGAGCCCTCGCTAGAAGCGTCCGACGCGGCACGTTTCGCTCGCGACGCCTTTACCGTCGCTGCGGCTGACATCGCAGGGGCAGTCCGCTCCGCCTACCACTCGCAGGAGCTGATCGACGAGGGGCTGGGCGAAGACGTGGCGTACTGCGCCCAGCTCGACGTTTCCGGCATCGCGCCCGTGCTTGAGCGCACGGAAGACGGCCTCCTCCGCCTGCGACCGTATCGCCCCGCTTGAGCCGAGCGGCGGCGCGCCCGGCACGTCCATTTGACCCTTGCCCGAGGCCCGGCGGATGCTATACTTGGGCGCCGGGTGATAAATTTCACATACTCCCAAAACCCATCGATCGCCCCACTGCTCATTTAGACAGCCAGGAGGAGGCTTATGCCCCACATCATCTGTTTCGCCAAGCAGGTGCCGGACCCAGAGACGCCCGCCTCGCAGTTCAAGGTTGACGAGGCCGCGAAGAAGGTCATTCCGGCGCCCGGCGTGCAACAAGTCCCCAGCCAGTTCGACACCATCGCCGTCGAGGCCGCGCTGCGCATCAAGGACAACCACCCCGACTCCACGATCACCGTGGTCAGCCTCGGCCCGGACCCCTTCCGGGACACGATCAAGCATTGCCTGGCGATGGGCGTGGACGAGGGCGTCCACATCAACGACCCCGCCGTCAACGACGCCGACCACTGGGCCACGGCCGAGGTCCTTGCCGCCGCCGTCAAGAAGCTCGGCGACTACGACCTGATCCTCACCGGCCGCCAGTCGGTCGACTGGGACATGGGCGTCGTCGGCTCCACGGTGGCCGAGATTCTCGGCGTTCCGGTCGTTACGATCGCCAAGCAGATCGACTACGCCGGAGACAAAGTCACCGTCGAACGCGTGCTGCTCGACGGCTTCGAAACCGTCGAGGCCCCGACGCCCTGCGTCGTCACCGTCAGCAACGAGCTGGGCGAGCCGCGTTACCCGCAGCTGCGCCAGATCATGCAGGCGGCCAAGAAAGAAGTGAAGCCCTGGACCCTCGCCGACCTGGGGATCTCAGCGCCTCAGAACCGCGTCAACCTCGAGGCCCTCTACGTTCCGGACACTTCGGTCGAGACCGAGGTCATCGAAGGCGAGACCGCACAGGAGAAGGCCGCCACCCTGGCCAAGCGCCTGAGCGACGCCAAGCTCATCTAGGAGTGAATGACAATGCCTAACGGAGTACTGATATTCGGAGAAGCAACTGAAGACGGCAAGCTCGCCGCTATCACGGCCGAGCTGAGCGGCGCCGCCGCCGCCCTTGGCGGGCCTGTCACCTGCGCCTTGCTCGGCTCCGGCGTCGAAGGAATCGCCCAGGAGGCCGGCCAGTACGGCGCGGAGAAGGTGATCGTCGTCGACGACCCGATCCTCAAGGACTACCAGGGCGACGCCTACCTGCCTGTCGCCGAGCGCATCGCCAGGGAGGTCGACCCCGCGGTCATCCTCCTTGGACAGACGATGATCGGCCGCGATCTCGCGCCACTCCTCGCCCAGCGCCTCGGCACCGCCGTGGTGATGGACTGCATGGCTCTCTCAATGGAAGGCGACAAGCTCCTGGCCGAGCGACCCTGCTACGGTGGGGCCGCCCGCGCACGCTACACCATCAACGGCACCCCGCAGATCGCCACCGTGCGCGTCAAGGCCCTCGACGCCCCCGCCGCGTCTGGCTCGGCCGAAGTGGTGAAGCAGGACGCCGGCGTCTCCGCCGACCAGGTGCGCACCACTATCACGGCCCGCAACAAGCCAGAGTCCACGGGCATCCGCCTGGAGGACGCGACGGTCGTCGTCAGCGGCGGCCGCGGCCTCGGCGGCCCGGAAGCGTTCCAGCAGCTGGAAGAGCTGGCAGACGTCCTCGGTGGCGCTGTCGGCGCCAGCAGGGCCGTCTGCGACCTGGGCTGGTACCCCGTGGCCACGCAGGTCGGCCTGACAGGCAAGATCGTGACGCCGGACCTCTACATCGCCATCGGCATCTCCGGCGCCAGCCAGCACATGGCTGGCATCTCCAGCGTCAAGAACATCGCCTCGGTCAATAAGGACGCCGACGCCAGCATCTTCAAGGCCTCCCGCTGGGCCGTCGTCCACGACTGGAAAGAGTTCGTGCCGGCGTTCCTCGAAGAGGTGAAGAAGGTCAAGGCCGGCTAGCATCCAGCACGATGCATGCCATCACGATGCATGAACGAAGGGGCGGCCTGCGTCGCCCCTTCTTCGCGCTCGCGCCCCTGGCCGGGCCCCGTGTGGCATACTGTCCCTGCCATGCCGCGCCGCTTCAGCCGCGAAGAGGCAGACGCCCTCCTTCCAGAGATCGCACCACGCCTGGTGCAGCTCCGCGATCTCAAGCGCAAGAACGACGAGACGCGCTCTGCCGTCAACGACCTGCAGGATACACTGAAGACGAACGGGCATGGCCTCGACGTCGATATGTCGCGTCTCTCCCGGGCCCTGCAGAGCACCGGCGCTGAGATCAACGGGCTGATCGAGCGCATCACTAGCCTCGGCGTCGAGGTCAAGGACCTGGAGATGGGTCTCGTCGACTTTCGCGGCGAGCGCGACGGCCGCGAGGTCTACCTCTGCTGGAAGCTGGGCGAAGAGCGCGTCTCTTTCTGGCACGAACTGAACACCGGCTACGCCTCACGCCAACCACTGGACTAGCGATGACTGAAGAGCAAGCACAGAAGACCGAGACCGACGACCTCCTGCAACGACTGGATGGCGCGCGCCTTGCCCTCGTGGAGGCGCTTGAGGCCACCGCTCACGAGTCGTTCGCCACGGCTGATAGCGACGGCGAGTCGATCAAGCGCGTCATCGAGCGCACGGTGGACGACGTCAACTTCTACTTCGGCCGTCTCGCGTCGCGCGCTCTGAACTTGCCGCAGCCGCCCGACCTCGTCCGTGCCGACCTCGGCACGCTCCGAGAGGGCGTCATGGCGTTTCAGGTGGCGCATCGCAGCTTCGGCACGCTCCTCCACGACCTCCTGCCACCCGACCTCGAAAAGAAGGCCGCAGACCCGGAGCTCGGCAGCTACACGCTGCGCCAGGTCCTGGAGCTGGCAGCGGCGCAGTACAACCAGCGCGCGCAGGAAGTCCGCCGCCTCGCCAGCGCCTGAACGATGGCGCCCCCTCAGCCAGTCCGCATCGCGCACGCCTACGGCAACAGCCGCACCGCCCTCCGCCGTGCGCTCGCCGCCGACGTCGACATGATCGAGGCCGACGTCTGGTATCGTGGCGGCGACGTTTACGTCCACCACGCCCGCCGCCTCAGCCCCCTGCCCCTGCTCGCGGACAAGGAGATGCCGGGGCATCCCCTGCCGCGGCCGGCGTTTCCCGTTTGGCCCGGCTACCGGGTGTGGCCGCACATCAACCCCCTCAAGCTGGACGAACTGCTCCAGATCGTGGGCGGCGCCAAGCGACTCCTCCTCGACGTCAAAGGACGCTACAAGGGCGGCCGCAGCGCGGACTTCGCCGGGGCGATCGCGCGCCGCCTGCGCGAGCACCAGGCGTCATCGTGGACCGCTGTCTGCGGCCAGACGTACCCGGTCCTCAACGCCCTCCGCCGCACCGACGACGAGATCGAAGTGCGCTACTCGCTGGAGAAGCCGCCTCAGTGGGAGAGCTTCGTCCGCAAGATGAAAAAGCACGAGCGGGTGCGCCAGGTGTGCATCTCCCAACACTTCCTCGATGACGAAAAGGCCCGCGTGCTGGAGCAGAACGGCGTCGACGTCTACGTCTGGACCATCGACGACCCGGAAGCCGCCCGCCGCTCGGTCGAACAGGGCGCCGACGGCATCATCAGCAACGACCTCGATCTCCTCGAAAGCCTGCCGCGACGGTAGAGGAACCGTAGGGACGCAGCGCCCCGGCAGCGAGACGAAATTACTTGGGCGAACGTCGATCTCGATAGTCCACGACGTACCGCAGGCGGGAGCGCTGCCCCCTACCCCGCCGACGCCTGCTGTCAGCGAATGAGGAACGGACAATCGGATTTCCCGGGGCGTCGCCATCCGCTTATCCGTTCAAGGAATCCGTTGCCAGCCCCACGTCCCCCTGTCACCTGTCACCTCTCACTGCCCCTGTCACCTGTCTCCGGATCAGATGCACCGCCGTCGCCTTCAACGTGGCGACGGCCGCCGACCCCGGCGCCAACGATAGCTCCTCGAGCGATCGCTTCGTAATCAGCGCGACGAGAGGGAAGCCGGCGTCCAGCTCGACGCGCATCCAGGGGCCCGCTGGCGTGATCCGCGTTACCGTCGCCGGCAGCCGGTTGCGCGCGCTGGTCGGCCCACCGTCTCCAGGCGGACCGATCGTCACGTCCTCCGGCCGGACGCAGACGAGCACAGCGTCGCCCGCGGCAACGTCGCCGCCGGCCTCAATCACCCTCTCGCCGACCCTGACCGCCGCCAGGCCGTCCACAACGTCCTGCACGCGTCCGGGGACGATCGTCTCGGTCCCGACGAACGCAGCCACCTCCTCGTCGGCCGGCGCCGCGAAGATCTCCTGCGGCGTACCTTCCTGTCGGATCCGGCCGTCCATCAGCACCGCCAACCGATCGCCCAGGCGCAGCGCCTCGTCCCGGTCGTGTGTAACGAAGACCGTCGCCGCGCCACCCTCACCGAGAACGCCCACGACATCGTCCATCAGCGCCTGTCGCGTCGGCTCGTCCAGCCCCGCGAACGGCTCGTCCAGAAGCAGCACCTCGGGTTCGAGCGCCAGCGCCCGCGCCAGGCTCGTCCGCTGCGCTTCGCCGCCGGAGAGAGTGCGCGCGGAGCGCCCCGCCAGCCCGGCGATCCCGAACCGCTCCATCCATCTTCGCGCCCGCTCTCGCCTTTCGTCTCGCGGCACGCCACGCAGCGAGAGGCCGGTCGTCACGTTCGCCTCCACCGTCGTGTCCAGCAGCAGCGGCTCCTGGAAGACGACCGCCATGCGTCGCCGGTACGCCAGGTAGGACCCGCTTATCGGCTGCCCGTCGAACAACACTTCGCCGCGCGCGGGCTTCTCGAGCAGGCCAAGCACGGCGATCAGCGTGCTCTTGCCCGCGCCGTTCGGCCCGACCACGGCCAGCACCTCGCCGCCGCGCACGTCCAGCCGCTCGACGTCGAGTATCGTGCGGCGGCCTTTCTCCACCTGCACGTTGCGCAGCCCGATGCGTGGTTCGCTCACGACGGCGACCCTCTCTGCTGCAGCACCGTCAGACCGCCGACGACCAGGAAGACGATCGCCAGCAAGATCAGCGAGAACGCGATCGCGGTCTCGAAGTCCCCTTGCTGCACTTCCAGCAGCAACGCCGACGTCAGCGTCTGAGTCGAACCTCGGATGTTGCCGCCGACCATGATCGTGGCGCCGACCTCTGAAATGGCGGCGCCGAAACCCGCCATCACCGCAGCCAGCAGCGCCAACCGCGCCTCCCGGAAGAGGAGCAGGCCGGCCTGCCAGCGGGACGCGCCCAGCGCCAGGATCTGCAGC
>JADFKG010000121.1 GCA_022565075.1 Chloroflexota bacterium
ACGTGAGCGAACTCAAGCTCGAACGGGCGCGGATCGTCTCGCAGGAGGAGCTGTACGCGGACACGTACCTGATGTGGCTCTCGTGCCCGGCTGTCGCGCGCGGCGCGTCGCCGGGGCGGTTCCTGATGATCCACTGCGCGGACTCGCTCGACCCGCTGCTGCCGCGCCCGATGTCGTTCCACCGCTTCCGGGACACCGGCGGCGAGCGGCAGTTCGCGATCCTCTACGACGTGCGCGGCCGCGGCACCGCCTGGCTCTCGGAGCGCAAGGGTGGCGACGCGCTGACCGTCTTCGGGCCGCTGGGCCGTGGCTTCGAGGTAGACGCCGGATCGGAGAACATCCTGCTGGTCGCGGGCGGCCTGGGCATCGCGGCGGTGGTCTCGCTGGGCGATGAGGCCGTGGCAGCCGGCCGGTCGGTGACGCTGCTGCAGGGCGCGCGCACGGCGTCGCAGCTCTGCCCGCCGGAGCACCTGCCCGCGGAAGTGGAGGCGATCTCGGCGACGGACGACGGCTCGGAGGGACACGCGGGCCGCGTGACGGAGCTGCTGGCGAAGCACATGCCGTGGGCGGACCAGGTGTTCGCCTGCGGACCGACGCCGATGTTCGAGGCGATGGCGGCCGTCGTCCGCGAGATGCGCACGCGAAAGCCCGTGCAGGTGCTGCTCGAGGAGCGGATGGGCTGCGGCACGGGCGTCTGCTACGGCTGCGCGGTGTTCACGCGCAAGGGCGTACGGCTGGTCTGCCGGGACGGCCCGCAAATGGAGCTTCGCGAGGCGTTCGGCTAGTCTGGAACCGAGATGACGAGCGAGGCGCCGGAGCCACGGTCAAACACACTGGCGCTCGCCGTATTTGTCGGCGCGATCATCGTGTTCGCCGTGGCCGTGCTTGCGGGGCTGCTGCTGTCTTCCGGGAGCGGCAACGACGCGGACGCCACGCCGACGGTGCTCGACGAACTGGCGGTGACGATCGAGATCGGCGGCTTCCGCTACCGCCCGCCAAACCTGTCGCTGCCGGTGGGCGCGACGGTGACGTGGGTGAACCGCGATACAGCGCCGCACGACTCGAAAGCCCGTGACGAGACGTGGGAGACTGACTTGCTGCAGAGGGACGAAGAGTACGCTATCACGTTCGATGAGCCGGGAACGTGGGAATACTACTGCACGATCCACCCGTACATGACGGCGACGCTGACGGTCAGATGAACGATCCACACGTCCAATCACTTAGGTACCGATTTGAGCCTACGGAGGGTAACAAATTCAATGCGCCACCGGTTCCCTGGAACACGACAGAGGCCGACTTCGAGCTTGCAGACGGATACCTCACGGCTCGCCCCAAGAACCACTATCCTGACATCGAACAAGCGCGCGTCGTCATCGATCCACTGGTTCGGGCCTGGGAGGTGGAAGCAGGCATCAATTACAGACAGCGTGAGTTTCGCTTCAAATTCACCAACGGCGAGGTGATCGAACGACGGCCAACTCCGGGTGTGGTTAAGTTGAGTGGGACGATAACGGCCACGGGTAGCCTTTCAGCCGTCCTGACCAGGGCCAACTACCCGCCGCCTCCAGGACAGTTCATCGTCACCCCCGACGTTGATGTGATCTGGGAGCGCTATGCAAGATACCGCGAAGGCGCGGAATCCCTGCCTTCGATGGCGTACTTCTGCCTCACAGTCCTGAAGGGACTTGCTAGGAGGAGGACCGAGGCAGCGATCAAGTACAACATTAGCGATGCCATTCTTAAGAAACTGGAAAACCTGACATCCACGAAGGGCGATCCCTCTATGGCTCGCAAGGCCCCACGAGGAGGGTCATACGAGCCGTTGACCAAACGGGAAATCGATTGGATCGAGACCGTAGTCCTGGCAATCATTCGGCGGCTTAGCGAGGCGGCCATTTCACCAACAAACCTCAGGAAGATAACGATGGCTGATCTACCACCACTTGATTGACAGAGAAGCGACCGGTCGCGTACTACTGGTGCCGCCCGTACGAAAGCACTGAGGAGGAACACCATGGCCGGCCCGAAGATCACCGTAGGCAACGCCGAAATCATTTCGCTCACGGACGTCGAGATGCAGTTCCCCTGGGCGACGTTCTTTCCGAACGTGCCGATGCACGAGATGGAGAAGTACCGTGAGCTGTACCCGGAGAGCTGGGGCGACATCGGCTTCAAGACCGATGCCGGCTGCTACGCGGTGCGCAGCGAGGGAAAGACGATCCTTGTCGATACGGGCCTGGGGCCGGGGCCGCACGAGTTCCTGCGCGGCGCCACGGGTAACCTCATAGACGATATGAAGTCGAAAGGGGTGGCGCCGGACGACGTAGACGTCGTGCTGCACACGCACCTGCACCCGGACCACGTGGGCTGGAACATGTCCGGCGACGCGCCGACGTTCCCGAACGCGCGCTATTACGCGCCACAGGCGGACTGGGACTTCTTCAACTCGGCGCTGGCCGCCAATCCGCAGATGGAGCAGGTGGTCCCGTTGAACGAGATGGGCCGCCTGGAGCTATACGACGGCGAGATCACGATCACCTCCGAGGTGACGACGCTGGCCACCCCGGGGCACACGCCGGGCCACTGCAGCGTGCTTGTGAACTCAGGCGGTGAGAAGGCGCTGATCGCCGGCGATCTGACGCATCACCCGGCGCAGGTAGACCGGCCGGAGTGGTCGCCGGCGTTCGACCTGGACGCCGCCCTGGCGTCGGCGACGCGCAAGAAGATGATGGACGGGCTGGTGGAAGAGGGTCACATCGCGGCGTTCTGCCACTTCCCGGGCGAGGGCTTCGGCCGCATCGTCGAGTCCAACGGCAAGCGCGTCTTCCAGGCGCTGTAGGCGCGGAGGCTAGGCTTCGGCGGGCGCGCCAGCGGTGGCTTCTTCCGCGAAGAAGTGCTGGACGCTGGTCTTGGCGGCGACGCGCTGGGCGATCGTCCTGAAAGCCTCGGCGACGGAGGACTCGGGGTGGCCCTCGACGATCGGGACACCGGAGTCAGCGCCGGCCCGGACGTCGTTGTGCAGCGGGATCGAGCCCAGGAAGTCGATTCCCAGCTCGTCCGCCATCGCCTCTGCGCCACCGGTGCCGAAGATGTCCGTGCGCTCGCCGCAGTGCGGGCAAGCGAAGTAGCTCATGTTCTCGACGAGGCCGAAGACAGGCACCTTCATCTTCTCGAACATCGCCACGGCCTTCGTCGCGTCTTCGACTGAGACAACGTTCGGCGTCGTGACGACGACCGCGCCGGCGATCGGGGCCTCCGAGGCGGCGCTCATCGAGGCGTCGCTCGTCCCGGGCGGCAGGTCGATCACGAGGTAGTCGAGTTCGCCGCCCTCCGACCACGGCAGATCGTGCAGAAGCTGTTTCACGCCGCTACCGATCATCGGCCCACGCCAGACGACTGGCGTGCCGGGTTTGAGCACGAAGCCGAGCGAGGCGGCGCGGATGCCGTAGCGCTCGAGGATCGCCAGGCCGGTGTCGGCGTGAATGCCGACTTGCACGCCGAGCATCGTCGGGATGTTGGGCCCGGTGAGGTCGGCGTCCAGCAGGCCGACCGACGCGCCGAAGTGCCGGAGCGACAGCGCGAGGTTGACGGCGACTGTGGATTTGCCGACGCCGCCCTTGTTGGAGGCGATGGCGATGATGTTACGGACGCCCGGGACGGCCTTGGGGCCCTGGGCGGCGCCGGTCGAGCGCACGGAGGCGTCCATCTCGACATCGACGCGCTCGATTCCCGGGAGCGCCAGGAGCAGCTCCTCCGCCTGCGCCTTCATCTCGTCGCGGACGGGACAAGCCGGCGTCGTGAGGACGATCTTGACGGCGATGTGGCCGTCGCCGATCTCGATGCTGTCTTCGGGGATGAAGCCCAGCGAGACGATGTCTTTGTGGAGGTCCGGATCCTCAATCTGGCTGAGGGCGCTCAGCACCTGGTCTTTAGTCACGCCGTCTGGGTCGGCCATCGGTATCCTTTCGCGTCAGCGGCTGTGGGGGCGCATGATCGCCGATAAGAACGAGAATCTGCGCCTTTTCGTAGTCCGTTCGAGAAACCTTTTCGGTCGCTGACCGTTATAACTATACAACGAAAGCTGTGGAGGCGAACTTTCAACAGCCAATAGTTTGTAAATTATGGTATGATACCCCCACGGGGTACATCCGGATCGTCGCCTGTAACGTAATAGCTTCAGACGGCATCTTGAAGTCAGCAGAACCTCTGGAAACCCAGGAGGGTTGGACATGGCAAAGACTCAGGTACTAGAAAAGAAGCGCGTTAAGACGAAGAAGGCCGCGGCCGCGACGACAACGATCGAGCAGCCGTCCTGCAAGCACCACTGGGTCATCGCCTCGCCACGAGGCGCGATGAGCGGCGGCCGCTGCAAGCGCTGTGGCGAAGTGCGCGAGTTCCGCAACTCGACTACGGACTACGTCTGGGACGACGACTCGACGAAGGAGAAGGGATACACGCCGTGGCGCGGCGCCCGCTCCTCGCCGAAGATGATCGACGACGTCCAGGCAGCGTCCGCCGGCGCAACGAACGGCGCGTCGCTCTCCTAAACACGTCAACACACCCCCTTTGAAAGGCCTCCTGCCGCACACGGGAGGCCTTTCACTTGCCCGCTAGCGTGCTCCTGGAGGTCCGCCCGGCTCCCCAGGGCAAGGCTACCCTACGGATCCGACCGGAAAGTCATGCGGCTACGAGTTCGCACGGGCGCGCGGCTGATATCATGAAGTGTGATGGACCTGCACGTTGACCTCGTGAGCGGCGGCAAGCGGCAGCTTTCGCTGGCGAATCCCGTGATGACGGCGTCCGGGACGTTCGGAAACGGGCTCGAGTACCAGAAGATCTTCGACATCCAGCGGCTGGGCGCGATCGTCAGCAAGGCGATCACACGCAAGCCGCGCCGGGGCAACGTGCAACCGCGCATCGCCGAGACGGCCGCGGGGATGATCAACTCGATCGGCCTGCAGAACATCGGCCTTTCCGCGATCATCCGCGACGTGGCGCCGGTCTGGGAGACGTGGGAGGTGCCGGTGATCGCCAACATCGCCGGCGAGACGGTGGACGACTACGCCGAGCTGGCCTCGCGCCTGGACGGCGTCGCCGGCGTCGCCGCCATCGAGATCAACATCAGCTGCCCGAACGTCGAGAGCGGCCTCGAGTTCGGCGCCGACCCGGACGCCGCGAACAAGGTGACGAACGCCGTGCGGCAGCGCACCGACCTGCCGCTGATCGTCAAGCTGACGCCGAACGTCACCGACATCGCGGGCGTCGCCTCGGCCGTTGTCGATGGTGGCGCGGACGCCCTGACGCTGATCAATACGTATCCGGCGATGAGCATCGACGTGCGCACGCGGCAGCCGGCGCTGGGCTGGGGCGCCGGCGGCATGTCCGGGCCCGCACTGAAGCCGATCGCCGTGCGCCTGGTATACCTCGTCTCGCAGGTCGTGGACGTGCCGGTGATCGGCTGCGGCGGGATCACGACGGGCGAGGACGCGGTCGAGTTCCTGCTGGCGGGGGCGTCGGCCGTACAGGTGGGCACGGCGACGTTCCGCAGCCCGCGCGCGGCGCTGGACGTGCTCGAAGGTATCGAAGCGTACATGCGCGAGGAAGGCGTCGAGGACGTGTCCTCGCTGGTCGGCGCGGCTCACGAGTCCAAAGCCGAACCCCGGCCCGCCCGGGCGACCGGTTGAGCGACGGCAGCGGCGATCTGCTCGCCGTCCACACCTCGGACCTGCATATCGACGGCCGCTTCGCCGACGAGTTCCATCCGCTCTGCCGGGTGCTGGAGACGGCGAAGACGCTGGAGGCGGACCTCATCCTGCTGGCGGGCGACATCTTCGACCACAACCGCGTGCCGCTGGCGCAGATCGACGCCGTGGCGCGAATGCTGGGCGACGCGGGCACCCAGATCGTCGTCCTGCCGGGCAACCACGACCCGATTACGGCGGATTCGGTCTACCGCCGAGGCGGGCTGGCGGACGTGCCGAACGTGCACGTGCTGGGGGTGAGCAGCGAGGAGCGATTCGTCTGGACGGAGCGCGACCTGGAGGTCTGGGGCCGCGCGCACTTCGACTACGAGAACATGTCGCCGCTGCGGGACGCGCCGCCGCTGGTGGCCGGGCGGCGGATCGCGATGGGGCACGGGCACTGGCTGAAGACGGAGGAGGACGCGCACCGTGGCTGGCTGATCACGGACGAAGACATCGCCTCGACGGGAGCAGCGTACGTGGCGCTGGGCCACTGGCCGCAGGCGGGACCCGCCGGCGACGGCCGCGTGCCGGCCTA
>JADFKG010000122.1 GCA_022565075.1 Chloroflexota bacterium
TCTCGCAGCCGTTCTGGCCGGCCTATCTGACGGCCGAGCGGATCGCCAAGGCGCCGAAGCTGAAGCTGGCGATCACCGCCGGCATCGGCTCCGACCACGTCGACCTGCAGGCAGCGATCGAGAAGGGCATGACCGTCGCGGAGGTGACCTACTCCAACAGCATCAGCGTCAGCGAGCACGTCGTTATGCTGATTCTCTCGCTCGTCCGCAACTACATCCCGTCCTACAAGTGGGTGATCGATGGCGGCTGGAACATCGCCGACTGCGTCGCGCGCTCCTACGACCTCGAAGGGATGGACGTGGGCACGATCGGCGCCGGCCGCATCGGCACCGCCGTCCTCAAGCGCCTCAAGCCGTTCGACGTCAAGCTCCACTACACCGACCAGCACCGCCTGCCGGAGGACGTGGCGACCGAGCTGGGAGTCACCTACCATCCGGATGCCGACTCGCTGATCCAGGTCTGCGACGTAGTTACGATCAACGCCCCGCTGCACCCCGGGACCGAGCACATGGTCAACGACGCCTTCATCGCCAGGATGAAGCGCGGAGCCTTCCTCGTGAACACAGCCCGCGGCAAGATCTGCGATCGCGACGCCGTGGCCCGCGGGCTCGAAAGCGGTCAGCTCGCCGGCTACGCGGGCGATGTCTGGTTCCCGCAACCGGCGCCGCAGGACCACCCCTGGCGAACGATGCCGCATCACGGCATGACGCCGCACGTGTCGGGCACCTCGCTCTCGGCGCAGGCGCGCTATGCGGCCGGCGTGCGCGAGATTCTGGAGTGCTTCTTCGCAGGCCGCGCGATTCGCGAGGAGTACCTGATCGTCGACGGTGGCAAGCTGGCAGGCGCCGGCGCACACGCCTACAGCGAAGGCGACGTCACGGGCGGCTCCGACGAAGCAGCGAAGTTCAAGAAGTAAGGCCACAGGCCGGCGCTGATCCGGAGCACTCACGCAGAGAACCAGCCCGCCCGAGAGGAAGGGGGACCGATGCTGACGCGATTCGACGACTATCCGATACACCAGACGCCCGAGCCAGTGGCACACGCCGCCTCCAGCGACCGCAACGTCTACGACCGCTACTGGTTCAACGGCTACGCTGACGACGGCGAGTTCTACTTCGCCGTGGGCATGGGGCTCTACCCCAACCGGGGGATCCTCGATTGCGGCTTCAGCATCGTCCGCGACGGCGAGCAGCACGCCTTCCACGGCTCGCGCCGCGCACCCGCGGAACCCAGCGACAGCACGGTAGGCCCCTTCCGCATCGAGGTCCTGGAACCGATGCGCAAGACGCGCGTTACGCTCGCCTCAAACGAGACGGGGATCGAGTGTGACCTCGTCTTCACAGCGCGCACCGGCTGCGTCGAGGAAGGCCGCCAGACGCTGCGCCAGGGCCCGCGCGCGGTCTTCGACGTTTCCCGGTTCGCCCAGTTCGGCCGCTGGCAGGGCGAGATCCGTTACGCAGGAAAGACGCTTGCGGTCGACTCGTCGCGGGTCTACGGCACGAAAGACCGCTCCTGGGGCGTCCGCCCCATCGGCGAGCCGGAAGCGGGGGGCGCGCCAGCGATGCGGCCGCCGCAGTTCTTCTTCCTCTGGGCGCCGATCAACTGGCCGGACCGCTGCACCCACTTTGGGATCCTCGAGGACGAGCGCGGCCTCGCCTGGCACCAAGCCGGCGCGATCGTCCCGGCGTACGCTTCGCCCGATGAGATTCCGGGGGTAGAAGACCCGGGGGCCGAGCGGATGGCGTCCGTGTCGCACCGAATCACCTACGAAAAGGGCACGCGCAGAGCACAGTCGGCCCAGCTCACCCTCGTCGGGCCGTCCGGTGAGCGTCACCTGATCGAACTCGAGCCCCTGCTCTGCTTTCGCATGAAGGGCATCGGCTACCTGCACCCGGAGTGGGGGCACGGCCGCTGGAAGGGCGAGTTGGCCATCGGCGGAGAGTCCTGGAAGACGGACGAGGTCAGCCCGCTGGCCCTCGAAAACGTGCACATCCAGCAGGTGGTGCGCGCCCGGATGGACGGCCTGGAGGGCATCGGCGTCCTCGAGCAGATGTGCATCGGGCCTCACGCCAGCTCTGGTTTCGAGGAGTTCCTCGACGGGGCCAAATGAGCGGGCGGACGCAAGGCGCGCCGCGCGCCTTAGGGAAATAAACGTATACTGTTTTGCAGATATTAAAGATCGGGTAGAGTCCCTGACCGAAATCCGCGAACTGCGGTCAGGAACACGAGAGCAACTTCAGGCTCCAACCGGCTCCGGCCATCGCCGTGGGTCTGCGAAGAA
The DNA here is from genome assembly GCA_022565075.1 of Chloroflexota bacterium. GTDB lineage: Bacteria > Chloroflexota > Dehalococcoidia > SM23-28-2 > RBG-16-64-32 > CF-162. Next base: position 2,283 of record JADFKG010000122.1, read on the forward strand.
CGAGGAAGATACGAATGGTCTACACGAACACGAATCCCTGGACACAGGCGGGCAAAAACACGGCGATTCAGAAGGCCGTTGCCGAAATCTACGAGCGGTACTTCGCCAAGGGTCCGAGGTGGATCGCCAAGCATCTGCCGCAGAGATCGGAAATGCAAGAGCACGGCGCGGCGGTGAGCCCGGAGTCGCGAGAGATACTGCTCGGGGACTACGGCGTCGAAACTTTTATTGAAGACTACGCGGTAGTCGCCGTTCGAGCGTCCGGTGACAGCCTCAGCACCCGGCAGATATACACTCAGTGGGTCTTCGATGAAACCCGCCACAGCCAGGCCCTGTGGTATTGCCTGGTCGACTCCGGCTTGTACTCGCAGAAGGAACTCGACGAGTACACGTACGAATGCGGTCAAGACATATGGACGTTCGAGAGGCAGACCGGTCACGAGGCGACGCCGGAGCGAGGCGCCGCATACGCGATCGCCCAGGAGAGACAGACGAAGCGCAACTACCAGGACATGCAGCGGCGCTTGTGGCAGGAATATGGTTCGCCGACGGACGCAGCCGATAGGCCCGTCTATCCGGCGATCGCTGGTGTTTGCCGGACGCTGGCGACGGACGAGGGGTTTCACGAAGGCGTCTTCCGGCAGATTACAAAGGTCTATCTCAAGTTCTGGCCAGACAAGGCCCTTCAAGCGATGTGGGACGTCTACGAGCGCTACCGCATGCCGATGATCAAGCTCCCGAACGCGGAAGCGTTCCTGGACGCCGTGCTCTCGACCGGCATCGACTCCGCGAGGTCCGTGATCCGGGATGTGCTCAATCCGACCTATGCAGCGATGGGGCTGGAGAGCCGGGGGGCCCTGAGGCGCGCCGCCAGGGAAAGCTGGGATCTGCCCGAAGGGGCGGTGATCCAGGTGGGCGATGAACTGTCTCCCGATATATCCGAGGGAGCGATCCCCTACACGATGAGCCCCAACGGATCGCTCGTGCCCGTGACCCCGCAGGCCTAAAAGCACCCCGGCGGGAAGACTGCAATCCTCTCACGCGCAGTGTCCTGCATGTGCCTGCTGGAGCCGCGCGCGATCGTGGCTCACGTCACCGCAAATTGCGCCCGTGCGAACGTCGCGCCTACAATACGCCTCGCACCGACTCTTCCCGTCGAACGAGGAGCATTGATTGGAACGCTGGCAAACAAGCATCGACCCCGACTCTGAGAGCTTCCGCACGAATCGCGAGGCCATGGGCGCGCTGCTCAAGGATGTCGAGGAACAGCTCGAACTGGCCCGCGCGGGCGGTGGCGAGCGCAGCGTCGAGCGGCTGCGGTCGCGGGGGAAGATGATGGTGCGAGAACGGCTGGAGCTGCTCCTCGACCGCGACTCGCCGTTCCTCGAACTCAGTCCGTTGGCGGGCTGGGGCACCGACTTCGCCGTCGGTGGCGGGTTCGTAACGGGCATCGGAGTGGTCGCCAACGTGGAGTGCATGATCGCCGGCAACGACCCGACCGTGCTCGGTGGCGCGATCACGCCGATCGTCGGCAAGAAGATCGACCGCGCGCTGGAGATCTCCCGGCTCAACCGCCTGCCGTACATCCAGTTCGTGGAGTCCGCCGGCGCCGATCTGCGGCCGCGCGGCGGCGGCTCGCCCGAAGACGAGATGCGCCGCCAGCTGGGCCACTTCGCGGAGAGCGGCCGGCTCTTCCACGACATCACCGAGCTATCGGCGATGCGCATCCCGACGGTATCGGTCGTCTTCGGCAGCTCGACTGCCGGCGGCGCCTACCAGCCCGGCATGTCTGACTACAACATCTTCATCCGCGGACGGTCGAAGGTGTTCCTGGGCGGCCCGCCGCTGGTGAAGATGGCGACTGGCGAAGATTCGGACGCCGAAGAGCTGGGCGGTGCCGAGGTGCACGCCACGAAGTCCGGCCTGGCCGACTATCTCGCCGAGGACGAAGCCGACGCTCTGCGCATGGCCCGCAGTGTGATCACGCACCTCAACTGGCGGAAGCTGGGCCCCGGACCATCGATGCCGCCGGACGAGCCCTTGTACGACCGCGAAGACCTCCTCGGCCTGCTGCCGGTCGATCTGCGCTCGCCGATGGACATCCGCGAGGTGATCGGACGTATCGTTGACGGCTCACGCTTCGAGGAGTTCAAGCCGCTCTACGGCCCGACCCTGGTCACGGGCTGGGCTTCGATCCACGGGTTCCCCGTCGGCATCCTGGGCAACAACGGCGTGCTCTTCCTGGACGAATCACAGAAGGCCGCCCAGTTCATCCAGCTCTGCAATCAGATCGACGTCCCGATCATCTTCCTGCAGAACATCACAGGGTACATCGTCGGCAAGGTCTACGAGCAGGGCGGCATCGTCAAAGAAGGCTCGAAGATGATCAACGCTGTCTCGAACTCGAAGGTGCCGCACATCACCGTGATCATCGGCGCCAGCTACGGAGCCGGCAACTACGGCATGAGCGGCCGCGCCTACGACACACGCTTCGTGTTCACGTGGCCGACCGCCAAGATCTCTGTCATGGGCCCGAAGCAGCTCGCCGGCGTCATGTCGATCGTCCGGCGGGCGGCGGCCGCCAGGACAGGCGAAGAGTTCAACGAGGCCCAGGACGCGATGATCACGGCCGGCGTCGAGGAATTCACCGAGAAGGCTTCGCTAGCGCTGTACGCCACCGGGCGGGTCGTCGACGACGGCATCATCGACCCGCGCGACACGCGCACGGTGCTGGGGATTACGCTCTCCGCCTGTCACAGCAACGAAGTCAAGGGCGCCCAGGGCTACGGCGTCTACAGGATGTAGCCCGGTGCCACGAATCGCGAGGCTGCTGGTCGCCGGACGCGGCGAGATCGCCCGCCGCATCATGCGCACGGCGCGCGAGATGGGCATCGCCACGGTCGCCGTGTACGCCGAGCCCGACGCGGACGCCCCCTTCGTGCGGGAAGCGGACCAGGCGGTATCACTGCGCGGCACGACGAGCCAGGAGACCTACCTCGACATCGAAAAGATCCTCGAAGCCGCCCGCCGCACCGGCGCCGACAGCGTACATCCCGGCTACGGCTTCCTCTCCGAAAACGCGGAGTTCGCGCGTGCGGTAGTCGACGCTGGTCTGACCTGGGTCGGTCCGCGGGCGGAGGCCATCGCCACGATGGGTGACAAGCTCGCCGCCAAGAAGCTGATGACCGAAGCCAACGTCCCGACCTTGCCGTCGGTCAAAGTCGCCAGGAGCGTGACCAAGGAGGTCCGCAAGCGCGCAGCCAGGGTTGGCTACCCGCTGCTGGTCAAGGCGGCAAGCGGCGGCGGCGGCAAGGGCATGCGCGTCGTCAGTGAAGAGGCTGAACTCGCTGAAGCAGTCTCGGGCGCGCGGCGGGAAGCCGCCGCCGCGTTCGGTGACGACACTGTGTTCCTGGAGCGCTTTCTCGCGGGGGCGCGTCACGTGGAGGTGCAGGTGTTCGGCGACAGCCACGGGAACATCGTCCACTGCTTCGAAAGGGAATGCTCGATCCAGCGCCGCCACCAAAAGATCATCGAAGAAGCGCCTTCGCCGGCTGTGGACGCCGACCTTCGACGCCGCCTTGGCGAGGCCGCCGTCGCAGCCGCCAGGGCCGTCGGCTACGACAACGCCGGCACCGTCGAGTTCATGCTGGACAAGGACGGGAGCTTCTACTTCCTGGAAATGAACACCCGGCTCCAGGTAGAGCACCCGGTGACCGAGGAGATCACAGGCCTGGACCTGGTCCGCGAGCAGATCAAGGTGGCCGAGGGCGCCCCGCTCTCCTTCCGCCAGGACGAACTGCGGATGGACGGTCACGCGATTGAGGCGCACATCTACGCCGAAGACCCGGCGAACGACTTCCTACCCCCCACCGGCGGCCT
>JADFKG010000123.1 GCA_022565075.1 Chloroflexota bacterium
AGCCGTTGCGGGTCGGCCGTCATCAGGACATGGACGCTGGCGCCCCAGTTGTGCAGCCGGCGCGCGCATACCAGACCGCCGCCGCCGTTCCCTCCGGTTCCGGCGAGGACGAGCACACGCTGACCTCGCGGATCCCCACCGAGAAACCGGCTTCGCGCAAGGTCTGCGAGGCATCGACCGGCGTTCTCCATCATCTGCAGAAGCGATATCTTGTAGTCCTCGATCATGGCGCGATCCACCTCACGCATCTGCTGCGTGGAGATGAACGGCGGTCGACTCTGAGAAGGCTCCATGCTGAGAACTCCCCTAGTTACCCACGATCAAACCCTCTTCGATCAAAGAGATTAGTGTCATCTCTCTGCCCCAAGGAGATTTCGTGACCTTCGGCGCTCGCCGCATAGCCCGGCAACGGCTCCGCTAGCCCTCGCTGACGATCTCCTTAAGGACGGCGAGGATCTCGGCGGGCTCCATGCGATAGGTGTAGTCCGCGTCGACGTGGCGGCCCCGAATCGCACCCTTTTGATCGACCACGAAAGTCGCCGGAACTGGTATCCGCCAGCCCGTTTCGGGGTTGGCGTCCGGGAACCCACCGAACATCTTGTAGCCGTTCTGCAGATACTCGGGGATGGTGAAAGCGATCTTGTACGCCTCCATGACGGCGCCGTCGAGGTCTTGCAGAAGGGGGATCGTCGCCTTCTGCTTATCCATCAGCTTGAGGGCGTTGTCGCGGGTCTCGGGACCGATGAAGAATACCTGCGCGCCAAGGGCCTGGATCGCCGCGTACGCTTGCTGCAGAACCTGCAGCTCCATGTTGCAGTACGGTCACCAGTGGCCGCGATAGAAGGAGAGAACGGCCGGGCCCTCCGCGAGAACAGAGGAGAGCTTGACCTTCGTGTCCGTCGCCGCCTCCGCCAGCTCGAAATCAGGCGCCTCGTCGCCGATGTCAAGAGCGTTGGCGATGACGGAAGACTCGAGATCCGCCACCATCCTTCGGGTGAGTTCGGCCAGCGGTGGAAAGCGCTTCGCTGTCGCTTCGCGCATTTCGGCCAACCTTGGTTCCAGATTAGAAAGGTCTGAGATAATACCCACCGTTCTTTCTGCTTCGGCGCAGAGCCTGTCGCCCTCACGCAAGCTAACACACTCCGGCGCTTCACCGAGTGAGCGCCGAAGCCTCCGTATATGGCTCATTCTTTGAAGAGTGAGCCATCGAGATATAATCGACCGCCAGAGCCACGAATCGCGACGAGGTCAAAAGGAGGAATCGATGTCGGAGTTCGTCTTTGTTTGTAAGGTCGAGGATGTCCCCGTGGGAGCAGCGAAACAGTTCAAGATCAACGGAACGGAGATCGCGTTGGCGCACGTGGAGGGCGGCGAATGCTATGCCATTGGCGGTCGCTGCTCCCACTTGAGGGCGCAGCTCGGCAAGGGCACGCTGGAGGGGACGGTGCTGACCTGCCCGTGGCACGCCTCGCAGTTTGAGATGACCACGGGAAAACTGCTGCGATGGGTGCAGGAACCACCTCTTCGGCGCATCCTGGGGGCACTGGTTCCGCCGTTCCTTCGCCGTGGGGTGCCCTCATACGAAGTGAAGATCGAGGACGGACAGGTCCTGGTCAAGATCTAGGGGGGTTAGGCCGCGGCGCGGAGGCGCTCGCTATAGCCACCTCCGTGACGGCGTGAGGCGTGCGAAGCGGGGTCTGACTCTCGACGGAGATTCCCGTACAGTGGCCTCATGAGCCGGCTGATCATCTTGAGCGCGGTGCTCCTGGCGCTCGCCGCTGCCTGCGCAGGGAACGAAGACGATCCGCTGGAAGCGGACGCGTTCCGGCTGCCCTGGACGGCCGACGAGGCCTGGTTTCTCGTGGCCGGCCCGCATTGCGACAGCTCCGCCGAAATCTGCCCCGCGGGCGCCGCGCGCTACGCTCTGGACTTCGCGCCCCGCGCTCCGCTGACCGGCTTTCTCTGCGCCCCATCGGCGAACGACGACTACTGGGTCACAGCCGCCGCGGCCGGCGTCGTACGCATCGCCGATCGCTCCCTCGTCGAGGTCGAACACGGCGACGGACTCCGCACCGGCTACTACCACCTGCGGTCCTCCAGCCTGGCGGTCGCCCCCGGAGACTTCGTCGAGGCCGGAGCGCCGCTCGGCAACCCCTCTTGCGAGCACCGCCGTGGCGGCGCCGTACCCGGGCCGCACGTGCATTTCTATTTCTGCGCGACCGACGACGCCACCGCTGCCTGCCTCGACGACCGCTCTTCGCTTCTTGCGGCTGAAGGCAGGACGCTCTCCGGCTGGCGAATCCAGGCGGCCGAAAAAAACTACTCCGGCAGCCTCACGCACGGCGACGAGACCCGGACCGCGACGGCACTCAACTGCTCTGCCGCAGACCCGGCCAGCGACTGTGCCGGCGTGCGAAACGACGTCACTCCCCGCCAGGACGGGCGCTGACGACCGAGACACTTGACGCAGCGCCTACAGGCTGTCTAGAATCCGGCATATTCAGTGCCCGGACAGACACATAGCGTTCATAGACCACCCAGACGAACGGATAGTAGCTCCAAGGAGGGACTCATGACGCTCAAGCGCTCCGTGGCTATTCTTCCCCTGCTTCTAGTCGGTTTGGCCGTCCTCATATTTGCGGCCTGCGGCGATGACGATGGGGACGCCACGGAAACCCCAAGTGACGGCACCGCAGAGCCGACCCTTACCGATCAGCCCAGCGGCAGCCACAGCCAGATCCTGCAGGACGTGCTCGACCGCGGCCGCCTCCGCTGTGGCGTCAACGACTCCGTGCCCGGGTTCGGCAACCTGCTGGCCGACGCCTCGTTCGCCGGCTTCGACATCGACTACTGCAGGGCGATAGCCGCCGCCGTCCTCGGCGACTCTGAACTCGTTGACTATACGCCACTATCGGCATCAGCCCGCTTGACCGCCGTGCAGACCGGACAGATCGACGTCCTCATCCGCAACACGACGTGGACGACGACCCGCGATGCGGCCGAGGGTCTTACCTACGCCACGACTACGTTCTACGACGGTCAGGGCCTGATGGTGCGCGCCGACTCTGGTTTCACCAGCGTCGACGACCTCGCCACGGCGCCGATCTGCGTGCTGGAGGGCACGACTACCGAAGTGAACCTGGCGACCCGCCTCCCCAACGCCGAGCAAAACTCGTTTGCGGACAACAATCTGCTGCAGCAGGCGTTCATCGACGGACTCTGCGAAGGCTGGACTTCCGACAAGTCGCAGCTCGCCGGACGCCGCTCCGAGTTCCCCGCCGACGAGGGTGGCCCCGAAGCGCTGGTGATCCTTGACGAAACGTTCTCCAAGGAGCCGCTCGGCCCAGTCACGCTCCAGAACGACGACCAGTGGTCCGACATCGTCAACTGGATCGTCATCGGCACGATCGCGGCGGAAGAACTCGGCGTCACGAGCGCCAACGTCGCTGACATGGCCGCGGCCGCTCCGAGCGTCGCAATCGCTCGCCTCCTCGGCGTCGGATTCGAGGGTGGCGAGGTGACCGACACGGGCCTCGACGTCGACGTGACCTTCATGCAGGACGTGTTGGCTCAAGTCGGTAACTACGGCGAGATCTACGACGCCAACGTCGCACCGATTGGCATCGTGCGCGCCGGCACGCTCAACGCCCTCTGGACTGACGGGGGCCTGATCTACAGCCCGCCGTTCAAGTAAGCACGAAAGACATAGCTAGTTAGCGATAGCACGGTGGCCCGGCTGAGGTTCAGCCGGGCCACCGTGGTCGAATGAGCCTGCACACTTGACCGCCTCTTCCGGATCACAACAGCGCCTATCAGGGGCTCTAGCGCCATTGCTCACGCTCTTAAGCAACGAGCGCTTCCGGCGGTACTTGTTCCAGGCCGTCTTCGCCCTCATCGTTCTCGTATTCGGCTACGTCCTCATCGCCAACATCCAGACCGAGCTGGAAGGCATCGGCCTCGAAATCTTCCCGTTCGTGAGCACGAAGGGATCGTTCCCCTTCATCGACGTCAGCGCCGACTTCCTCGGTCAGCGCGCCGGCTTCCCGATCGACCAGCGCGCTTTCGGCTTCGACTACACAGCAAACGACAGCTTCTTTCGCGCCTTCGTCACCGGCCTCCTGAACACGATCCAGGTCTCTATGATCGGCATCGTCATCGCGACCGTGCTCGGTGTAATCGTAGGCGTATCTCGCCTCTCCTCCAACTGGCTCGTCTCGAGCGTGGCCACGCTCTACGTCGAGACGTTCCGCAACATCCCGCTGCTCCTGCAGCTCGTCTTCTGGTTTCTCGCCGTCTTCCTCAAGGCGCCCAAGTTCGCCGACTCCCTCGACTTCTTCGGTGTCGCCTTCCTCTCCGTCCGCGGCCTCGCCCTACCCGAGGTACATGGCACGAGTGGTTTCGGTACCTGGATGATCTTCGTTGGCATCGCGATCGCCACTTCGATTGCTGTCCGCCATTTACTGACGCGCCGCCAGGATGAGACGGGAAAGCCGAGCTACCCCTGGTGGGGCGCGTCCGGGGCGTTCCTGGCCATCGCCGGCGTCAGCTTCCTGATCCTGGGCACGCCGCTGGCCGTCGACTCACCGGAGGTCGGCCAGTTCTCATACGACGGCGGCATGACGATCAAGCCGGCGTTGGCTGCGCTGATCACCGGCCTCAGCGTCTACACCGCGTCCTTCATCGCCGAGATCGTGCGCGGCAGCGTCCTCGCCATCCCCAAGGGCCAGACGGAGGCCGCGCAGGCCCTCGGATTCAACGGATTCCAGCGTCTGCGCCTCGTCATTCTGCCCCAGGCGCTGGTGATCATCATTCCGCCGCTCACGAACCAGTACCTCAACCTTATGAAGAACTCCAGCCTCGCCATCGCCGTCGCGTTCAAGGACCTGTTCGGCGTTGGTGACGTCACGATCAACCAGGCCGGCCAGGCAGTGCCCATGATCGCTCTGCTCATGGCCACCTACCTCAGTCTCAGCCTCACGATCTCTGCCGTCATGAACGGCATCTACAGCCGGCTCAAATGGAGGTCGCTCCGCCAATGACGGCCCCGAGCCGCCCCATCGCCCCGGCGCTGCCACCACACGTCGTCGCCTTCCGCTGGGCGCGGGCCAACCTCTTTAGCAGCCCGGGCAACGCAGTCCTCACAATCGTCATGGTGGCGATTCTCGGCTTCGCCGCATACCAGGTCTCGCGTTTCGTCTTCGCCACTGCGGAGTGGGAGGTCATCGAGGCCAACCGCGGGTTGTTGTTCACGGGCCGCTTCCCGCGCGACGAGTTCTGGCGAATCTGGGTGACACTCCACGGCATCGCAGTGTTATTCGGCCTCTCGTGGCGCCTCTGGGGAACCCTCAGCTTACGCTTGCCACTGGTCTTCGCGGCCGCCTGCGTGCCGCTCTACGTCTTCATGCTTGAGGGTGGGGCATTACTCTGGACCAGCACCAGCATTGCGACGTTCGCCGCGGCTTACTTCGCGGCCTGGCCCGTCCGCTTCTCACGCTTTCGCGACCTCGCGCGCAATCTAACGGTCGGGCTCTGGATCCTCGGCTTTGCGGCGGCCATGTTGCCGACCGCGCTCTACCCGTCGTTCCTGCCCGGCCAGGGCGGGCTCTTCTCCTACGTACCGGACCGCGAATGGGGAGGGTTCTTCCTGACGATGGTCCTCGCGATCGTCGGCATCACCGTGTCATTCCCCCTCGGCGTTCTACTGGCTGTCGGCCGCGCCAGCACGTTCCCCGTCATCCGCATCTTCTGCGTCGCTTACATCGAGCTGATCCGCGCCGTCCCGCTGGTCACGATCCTCTTTATGTCATTCTTCATCCTCCGGCTGGCCATCAGGCACGAGACCAGCGTTCTCGGAATCCCGATCACGGGCTATGAAACGTCGGTCGTCTCGATGGCGATGCTTGGCCTCACCCTCTTCACGGCGGCTTACGTCGCCGAGATCGTCCGCGGTGGCCTACAGGCCGTGCCGCGCGGGCAGGTGGAGGCCGGACAGGCGGTCGGCCTCGGTGGAGTGCAGATCCTCGCCCTGATCGTCCTGCCGCAGGCGCTGCGGGCCGTTATTCCGGCGCTCGTCAGCCAGTTCATCAGCCTCTTCCAGG
>JADFKG010000124.1 GCA_022565075.1 Chloroflexota bacterium
GTTCTTCGTCAAACGGCTGGGCAAGATCGACTTCGCCTCGTTCTTCGCCTCGCACCCGCCGACGGAGAAGCGGATCGCGCGCCTCAACGAAATCGCACGGCGCACAGGCAACCTGGGCTAAGCGGCTGCTATAATCGGCCCGGCACGCATCGTCAGTTCGAAAGGAGCCCTCGTGAGGATTCTCGTTCTTCCCGCTTCCCTCTTCCTCGTGATCTTGCTCGCGGCCTGCAGCAGCGGCGGCGGCGAGGGCGGCGACCTTGACGTCGTTCTCGATGAGTATTCGGTCGTCACCGACCTCGACGCGCTCCCCGAGGGCCCGATCAAGTTCGACATCAAGAACGACGGTGCAGTCAAGCACGAGCTGCTGATCGTCCGCTCGGACATACCCGGCGCAGAGCTTCCCACGAAGGACGATGGATCCTTCGATGAAGGCGCCGGTGGCGTCGACGTCCAACGTGAGATCGACGACATTGAGGCGGGCGACGAGACGAGCCGCAGCTACGAGCTGGACCCGGGGAACTATGTGCTACTTTGCAACATCGTCGATGGCGAGACGTCGCACTACGCTCTGGGCATGTGGACCCAGCTCACGATCACGCCCGAGGAGTAGTCAGCCGGCCCGCGCCGCGTTGACGGCGCCCTGCATCGCGGCGCCGACGCGCGCCATCACCTCTGCGGATGGTTCTCCGTCCGTGAAGTCGCTGTCCAGCGCGTAGGTGACGGCCAGGGGAACGCCCTCCAGGCTGGCGAAGAGCGGCCTGAATCCGTACTCAGCGGAGAGCGCGTGCTGCGGCACGATCCCGGTCTGCAGGCCGACGCAGAACTTTCCCGCCAGATGCTCCTGCGGCATCAGATCGAAGAAGCATTTGAGCACGCCCGTGTACAGCGCCCGGTACGTGGGTGAGGCGGCGACGACGATGCGGGCGCGCCCGACCGCCTCGATCGCTTCGGCGACCGCTGACGATTCAGCGCGGACGACGAGCGCTTCGGCCGGCAGCACGGCGACATCTATGAGCTGCGTGCGGCAACCGAGCGCCTCGAGTTCCGACAGCGCGCGCTCGGCCAGCGTCCTGGACTTGGACGGCGCGCGCGGGCTGCCGGAGATGGCGACGGCGAATAGGTCGTCCGGCATCCGCTAGACCGCGGCGGTCGCTGCCGAGGTGGTTGTGCGGCCTTCGAAGTGCGGCATCACGTACTTGCCGAAGCGCTCCGCCTCTTCCTTGTGGGGATAGCCGGAGTGGATGAACGTGTCGATGCCGAGGTCGACGTACTCCTGCAGGCAGCGCGCGATGCTCTCGCCGGAGCCAACGAGAGCTGTGCCGACGCCAAGGCGCGCCTTGCCGATGCCAGCCCAGAGGTGGTCTGAAAGCCAATCGTCTTCGGCGGCGGCCACGAGTTCGCGCTGGCGCTTCTCACCCTCGGAGTCACCCTTGGCGTGATGGCGGTCGAGCATGTCCTGGAAGTTGTCCGGTATTTCGGCGATGAGGGCGTTCGCCGCGTCACGAGCCTCGGCGTCGGTCTCGCGGGCGACGACATGGATGCGCAGACCGAAGCGCAGCGTGCGGCCGATGCCGGCGGCGCGGCTCTTCATGCCTTCGATGCGATCTCGCACCATGTCGGGCGTCTCACCCCAGAGCAGGTAGATGTCCGAATCCTCGGCGCCCACCTTCTGGGCCGCCTCTGAGGCGCCGCCGAAATAGAACGGCGGGTGCGGCTTCTGGTAGGGCCGGGGGTAGACGTTGCCACCTTCGATCTTGAAGTATTTCCCCTCGTGGTTCCACTTCTTTTCGGTCCACGCCTTGCGCAGGACCTGCATGAACTCCTGCGTGCGATCGTAGCGGGCGTCGTGGTCGATGAAGTCGCCGTCGGCGGCCAGTTCGGCCGGGAAGCCGCCGGTGACGATGTTGATCATCACGCGGCCTTTGAGTGCGTTGTCCAGCGTGTTCGACATCTTCGCGGCGAGCGTCGGCGACACGAACCCGGGCCGCATGGCGACGAGGAAGCGCAGCCGCTCGGTGCGCGCGCCGACGAGGCCGGCGACGAGCCAGGCGTCCTGACAGGTGGTGCCGACAGGGATGAGCGCGAAGTTGAAGCCGGCGTCCTCGGCCGTTTTCGCCACGTCCACGAGATAGTCGAGCGTCGCTTCGCGGGTAGGCGGGCCGATGATCTCGGCGTCGCCCATGCTGGGCAGGAACCAGCCGAAATCGATCGGCGCATCGCTACTCTTGGCCGGCATCTGCTAGCTCGCTCCACCGAGGGCGATGGAGCACGGCGTCAGATCCGGCACTTCCAGGATCGGGCTGACGTTGATGTAGGCGACGGCGCCCTCCTTGTCGATGCCGATCACGGCGCGCTCCGAGACGCCAACCGGCAGGAAGACGCCGTACTTCTCGGCAACTGCGCCGTGCGGGTAAAAGTCGGCCAGGAGTGGGAACCCAACCTTCGTCTGCTCGGCGAACGCCTTAAGCGCGTATGCGCCGTCGACGCTGATGCCGACGACGACCGAGTCGTCACCGAACAGCGCCTTCTGCTCCTCGATGCGGGGCATCTGCTGGGTGCAAACGCCCGAGAAGGCCGCAGGGAAAAAGTTGAGCACGACGTTCTTGCCGCGCTGTTCGCTGAGTTTGAAGTCCTTTCGGTTCTCGTCTTTGAGCTCGAAGTCGGGTGCAGCGTCACCCACCTTGAGCGTGCGGGTTTCCTTGTTGCCTTCTGCCATGATTCCTCCCTCTAGACCCCGCAGCGGGGTGACTTCAGATTCTACCTCAATTCGGAACGCCAGAGGCGAACATCAGACCGCGGCCCACAACCTCGCCTGCCAGCACCAGCGCCATGGCGATGTAGAGCAGCCCCGTCGCCGACATCATCGCCCGCACGCCACTGGCATCGAACGCCATCCAGGCGAGCAGCGCCGGAAAAGCGATGCCGCCACCCACGCGCAAGTAGAAGAAGGGGTTCGAGAGGATTTCCGTATCGCCGCTCGTCACCACCGTGTCGTGTGGCAGCACGAGCGCCGGCACGAGCAGCACCATCTGAATCACCATCACGACGACGAGGAGCCCCGTCATCTCGCGCAGGGGCTGCTCCGGAAGGCGGGGCGTGACGAGATACCAGTGTCCGAGGACCATCCCCTGCGAGACAGCGCCGACGACCAGCGCCGAGATCACGAGGCTGGCGAAGACGAGCGCGAACCCCCAGGTTGGCCCGGCGATCACCTGTGTGAGGAACGCGATCGCCACGATGCCGGCGACCGAGGCCGCAGCGCCGAGCGCCAGCGCCAGGATACGCTGGTCACGTACAGTCGCGGCTGCGTGCAGGACGGTGAGCCCGAAGACGGCCGCCAGCGACCAGCGCAGCTCATCCGCGTACGAACCGTCGAGCGGATAGCCGTCGACGTCCCCGCCAACCTCGATCTGGGCGGCGACAACCAGTGTAATGACGGCGACGACCGCCACAGTCGTCGCGCCGAACTTGACGAACGAAGGCGTGGACTGGCCACGGAACTGCGAGAAGTAGAGCACCCAGAGCCCACCGACGGTGAGCTCCACGAGCAATATGAGCAGGGCGAAGGGCAACGATTCGGGACTCATGAGGTCAGGCTAGATGTTAGGGCGACAGGCAGGCAGCGGCAACAGCGTACAATGTCCGCGTGCAACTGGAGGAACGGGACTCAGCCGGCTGGGCGATGAAGGCTTTGCGCGAGGCCGGCGGATCTCTCGTCTCGGAGTTCGCCGGCCTGGACGAGACGGCGCTGCGCCACCGCCCGGCTGAGGACGAACTCTCGCTCAAGGAGATCGCCGCGCACCTGCGCGACGCGGAGGAGCTTGCGCTCCGCCAGCTGACGGTGGCCAGCGAGGAGCCAGACAAGCGCCTGCCGGTCTGGGACATCGACGTGCTGCCGTTCGAGCGCGACTACCGCAACGTGGATCTAGAGGGCGTTCTCAGTGAGGTGCGCAACCTGCGCAGCCAGACGACGATGCTTCTCTGGATGCTCCGCGACTGGGACTGGCGGCGCGAAGTCACGCACCCCTACCGCGGCCAGATTACGATCGAAATGATCGCCCGCGAACTCGCGCAGCACGACCTCGAGCACCTGTGGCAGGTGCGCCGGCTGAAGCAGGCGCTGGCCGAGGCGGCCGACGACGGCGACGACCGCCGTTAGCCGCTGTAAGTCCAGCCGGTGTAGGTAGAAGTCAGCGGCTCCGCCTCTCGCACCATCGCACCGTCGAGGACCCGGCCGACGGCGACGATGTGGTCGCCCATCGGCACGAACTCATCCGCCTCGCACTCGAACCAGGCCATCGCCGCCTCGAGCACCGGGCAGCCGTTATCCGTGACATCGTACGGCAGGCCGTCGAGCTTGTAGTGGAGGGCTGTCGCCTCCGCACCCTGGCGTCCCTTGATCTTCTCGCCGCTGTACGGCTGGGCGAAGCGGCGCGCCAGCTCCATACTCTCCTCGTCTTGCGAGAGGAGGTTCACCGTGAAGAACTTGCGCGCCCGAACGTTGGCCAGCGTGTGCGAGTCGTCCTCGAAGGCGACGGCGACCAGCCGCGGCTCGAACGAGACCTGCATCACCCAGTCGGCCATCATGCCGTTGACCTTGCCGTCGCTTTCCTCGCGCGATCCGATTATGTAAAGGCCGTACGGAAGCTCGTGCATCACGCGCTCGATCTCGTCCTTGAACACTAGGCGGCCCGCCGTTTCCTCTCAGCCAGGATGACGATCCAGATGTCGTGGTCGACCAGGATGTCGGTCGTGCGACCGTCCAGGGCCTTGTGGATGCCTTCGAGATCCCCTCTGCCACCGCGGACGATGAGGCGATAGTCCTTCGGGCCAAACTCGACGACCTTGAACTCGCGGTCGGGATACGCCTGGAGGATAGTCTGCTTCACTTCCTCTATGAGTTTTTTGGCCTTCGCCTTGACTTCTCTATCAGTCTTCACTCTTTCGCTCCCGTATGCCGGCTCGGCCTCGCGGACCGACTTACGCCCCGCTGCTGCCGAGACCGCTACGACTAGCTGATCCGCTCGCTTCACCGCAGCACCGGCGTCCCCAGCCGACACGCTCTCTGGGCTGTAGTCGGCCGTCACTCGGCGATCGAACAGCGCTCCTAGCGTTGGGCGAAGAGCCGCCGACAACAGCTTGCGCCGCCTTATCAGTTTACCGGAGAACTGGCTCATCACGAAGCGGTGGCCCCAATCATCGTTGGCCGGCCGGATGCCAGCGACGATAAGGGCCGCCACCGCCGCCTGAAACGCCGCATAGTAGGCGCGGTTGGCAGCCGAGTTGTAGCGGCGCGCCCTGGCGTCTGCGCGGGCCGACGCCAGGCTCTCGCGGGCCTTCGCCAGGTAGCGTTCGGCCTCAGTCACTCCGGCAGCTCGATGACGCGCGGGCCGGACTGCATCGCGGCGACGGTTTCGGCCAGCAGAGCGGCATCGGTGACGGGAGGCGAGCACATCGTGCCGGCGCAGGCGTACGCCGCCGGGGCCGGCTGGGCGGGAAGGCCGAGGGCCGCCAACTGCTCTGCGTCGCGGGCGGGATCAAGCACCTGCACAACGCGCGCGGGAACATCGAGCCGAAGCGCCGCGCCGAGCAGCGCATCGTCCGCGCCGACGATGTTCACTTCGGCAGGCGGGTTGAGGAAGATATCGACCTGCCGGCCGTAGGCAGCCGCGAAGTGGCCCATCTGCGCATACGTCCCGGCGAACGCCTCTAGCGTCGTGCGAGCGAGCGTCTGCCAGCGCTCATCTCGCGTCAGGTGGTGGAGACGAATGAGAACGTCGGCGACGCAGGTGTTGTCCTGAAGCGACTTCTGCCGGTCCTTGAGACGGCCAGTTTCGTCACCGCCTCCCCAGACGTCGAAGAAGCCGCCGCCGTCAGGGTCTCCGAAGCGATCGACGATGAGGTCCGCCAGCGCCACGGCATCGTCGAAGTACTCACGGTCGCCGGTCACCTCGTGAGCGTCCAGCAGCGCACGGGCGGTGAACGCCTGGTCCGTAAGGAGGCCGGGCACCTGCGCCTCGCCGTCTTGAGGGCGGAAGCGGTGCATGACGCCGTCGTGACGCAGCTCGTCCAGCAGGAAGCGCAGCGCCGT
>JADFKG010000125.1 GCA_022565075.1 Chloroflexota bacterium
AAGCGTACCTCAAGGGCTTGTACGTGACGGCCGGCAAGCAGCATGTCGACAACAACGTGAACATCGACCACGCCAAGCCGCACGGCTACAGCAGGCTGTACTACAAGGGCATCCTGGACGAACAGTCGCGGGCGGTCTTCGGCGGCCTGGTGATGGTCCGTCCGGGCGCGGACAAGACCGACGCGCACCAGGAGGACAAGAACCTGATCCTCTCGCGCGAGGCGGAGATCGACAGCAAGCCGGCGCTGGAGATCTACGCCGACGACGTCAAGGCTGGCCACGGCGCGACCGCCGGCGCGATCGCCGATGACGCCCTCTTCTACATACAAAGCCGCGGCATCGACCCGGAGCGGGCTATGCTGTTCCTCGTGCGAGGGTTCGTGAGTGAGATACTGGACTCGGTGACGATCGAGCCGCTTCGTAAGTGGCTCGAGGAGCGCACGACGCAGGCGCTGCCGCGCTTTCGCGAGGTGGCATGAGACATCCTGCGGATCCGTTGGAGGAGACAAGAGATAGAGTGAGTTCGGCGCTGGACGTTAACGCCATACGCAGCGATTTCCCGATCCTCGAACGGGAGGTCTACGGGAAGCGGCTGGTCTATCTGGACAACGCGGCGACTTCGCAGAAGCCGCGGCAGGTGATCGACGCGCTCGTCCGCTACTACGAAACGTACAACGCCAACATCCATCGCGCCGTGCACGCCCTGGGCGAAGAGGCCACCGCCGCCTATGAGGAGGCCCGCGAGAAGGTCGCGCGCTTCATCGGCGCACCCTCCAGCGAGTCGGTGGTGTTCACCCGGAACACGACGGAGGCGATCAACCTCGTCGCCTACGCCTGGGGACGCGCCAACGTGGGCGAAGGCGACGAGATCATCCTGACGCAGATGGAGCACCATTCGAACCTGATCCCGTGGCAGCAGTTGGCGGCGGAGAAGGGCGCGACGATCCGCTATATCGAGATCACGCCTGAAGGAACGCTGGAGCTCGGGAACCTGAGCGCGCTGTTCAGCCCGCGCACGAAGCTGCTGGCGATGCCGCACGTATCGAACTCGCTGGGGACGATCAACCCGGTCGAGGAGATCGTTGCGGAGGCGAGCAAGCGTGGCGTGACGACGCTGATCGACGGCGCGCAGGCGATGCCGCACATGCCCGTGGACGTCCAGGCCGTCGGCGCGGACTTCTACGCCTTCTCGGCGCACAAGATGCTGGGCCCGACGGGTGTCGGCGTGCTGTACGCGCGGCGCGAGCTGCTGGAGGAGATGGCGCCGTTCCTGGGCGGCGGCGAGATGATCCTCAAAGTGACGTTCGAAGGTGCGACCTGGAACGACCTGCCGTGGAAGTTCGAGGCCGGCACGCCGAACATCGCGGACGTGATCGCCTTCGGCTCAGCGATCGACTACCTCGACGCGTTGGGCATGGACAACGTTCGCCGCCACGAGGTCGAAGTCACCGCCTACGCGCTGGACCGGTTGCGAGGGCTGGACGACGTGACGCTGTACGGCCCCGACGACCCGGAGCAGCGTGGCGGCGTGGTGTCGTTCAACTTTGGTGATCTGCACCCGCATGACGTCGGCACGATCCTCGACCGGCACGGGGTGGCGATTCGCGCCGGCCACCACTGCACGCAGCCGCTGATGCGCTGCCTGGGTGTGACGGGCACGGCGCGCGCCAGCTTCTACATCTACAACACACAGGACGAGGTTGACGTGCTGATCGAAGGGCTGAAGGCGGCGCGGGACTTCTTCAAGTAGTGGACAGTGGTTAGTGAGTAGCGACGAGTACCGGCAGCAGGAGTCCGAGCTGGATGAGCTCTACCGCGAGATCATCATCGACCACTACCGCAGCCCGCGGCACAAAGGCCACCTGACGGCGCCGTCGGCCTCCCATGAGGGCCTGAACCCGCTCTGTGGCGATGAGGTGACGGTGGAGGTGGTGGTGGACGGGGGCACCCTCGCCGAGATCGCGTACTCCGGGTCGGGGTGCTCGATCAGCCAGTCGGCGGCGTCGATGATGACGGAGGCGGTGGCCGGGAAGAGCGTGGCCGAGACGCGCAGGCTGATCGGCGACTTCACGGCGATGATGCGCGGCGAAGAGAGCGTCGACGCGGAGGCCCTGGGCGACCTGGAAGCGATGTCCGGCGTGCGCAAGTTCCCGGTGCGCATCAAGTGCGCGACGCTGGCCTGGCACACGCTGGCCGAAGCGCTGAAACAAGCCGAGGCGGACTAGCGAAGGTCAGGCCGAAGCCTGACCCCCGTACGTCTCTCATACGTTCCGCACAGTTGGAAGGCCAGGCTTAAGCCTGGCCTTCTGTGGTATGCGGCGGCGCTCAGGCGTAGGAGAACGTTTCGAGGAAGCGGCGCATGGAGGCGGGGGCCGGTGCTTCCGCAAACAGGATGTCGTGGAGGAGCGCGAGGAGCGGGAGGTGGCTCGTATCTCCGACAAGCTCCTTGATCGAGCGGCAGGCGGTGACCCCTTCGACGGTGTTCGTGCGGAGGAAGCCCTGCCAGTCGGCCGCCTTGCCCAGCCGCTCGCCCAGGGTGCGGTTGCGGCTGTGGGCGCTGAAGCCTGTCGTCAGCAGATCGCCGAGGCCGGCGAGGCCGAACACGGTTTCGCGTTGGCCGCCGAGGCGTGTGGCGATCTCGCACATCTCGTCGAGGCCGACGGTGGCGAGGAAAGCCTTCGTGTTGGTGCCGAGGTGGAGGCCGTCGGCGATGCCGAGGGCGATGGCGTAGACGTTCTTGAGCGTGGCGCACAGTTCGAGGCCGGCGACGTCGGCCGTCGTCTGGACCTTGAGATGGTTGTTCTGGAGGATCGCCTGGCAGGCGGCGCGTTCGTCCTCGCCGGGCAGGCCGATGATGATCGCCATCGGTTGGCCGCGCGCCATCTCGTTGGCGATCGCCGGGCCGCCCATGCTGCCGACGAAGGCTCCGCAGCCGTCCGGGAGCTCGGCGCTGATCACTTCGCTCATGCGGCGGTGGCTGCTGGCTTCGAGACCCTTGGCGACGTTGAGCACGAGCTGGCCGGGCTTGATGATGCCGGCGAGATCGGCGGCGACGGCGCGCACGACCTGAGACGGCACGCTGACGATGATCAGCCGTGCACCTTCGACTGCGGCGCCCATCTCCCAGACGGCCTCCACCCGCTCGTTCAGCGGGATGTCCTCCAGGTAGCGGGTGTTCAGGTGCTTGTCGCGCACCTCTTCGAGGACATCGTGCTCGATGCTCCAGAGGCGGACGTGGTGGCCGTTGGCAGCGATGACCTGGGCGAGCGCGGTGCCCATGTTGCCGGCGCCGAGGACGGCGACTGATTCGCTCATGAGCTAGAGGTTACAGGCGCGGAGAGTGAGGTGATAGCTAGAAGCGGAACGTCTTGAGATCTTCGGCGATGAGAGTGTTGTTCAGGCCGTTGACGTTCGGCAGGCCGTTGCGGTGCGTAAGGATGATGGCGGTCTCCGGAGGAAGGCGCTTGCGGATTATCTTCACGTCGTCGAGGCCCATGTGCTCGGGGCCGCATCCGTCGCTGTACGTGCAGTCGACGACGTAGACGTCGGCGCCTTCGCCGAGCTTGACGGCTTCCTCGCAGAACATCGTGTCTCCCGTGTAGGCGACCGTCTTGTCGCCGATGCGGACGCGGTAGCCGAAGGCGCCCGGGCCGCCGCTCTCGCTGACGTGGCTCATCTTATAGGCCTGGAAGGTGATGTCAGCGGCCTGCTGCTCACGACCGGGTTCGGCCTCGACGTAAATACGCTTGTAGTTCGAGCCGCTGAGGATGTTGGGATAGACGCGCTCGGCGAAGTCTTCCAGCCACGCCTCGCAGCCTGGCGGGCCGACGATCGTCAGGTCCTTGGTGCGCTTCGATATGTAGACGTAGTCGAGCATGAGGAAAGGGAGGCCGACGAAGTGGTCGCCGTGCTGGTGGGTGATGAAGATGACCTCGATGTCGGGCAGTGAAACGCCGAGCTGCTTGAGGTGGGGAAGGAGAGTGGGTGGGGCGTCGAACTGGTACTTGCCGTCGACGATGAAGGAGCTCCAGTAGCGGCCCTCGGCGGCGAAGGCGTTGGCGGAACCGAGGAAGGTGAGTTCCATGGGCGCTACCCGGCGACCTTCAGGCGGTTGGTAGAGCCCGGACGCCGGGTCTGCTTGTAGGGTTCAGTCATGTGTCTCCTCTTGAGGCGTTATTCTATTCCAGCATAGCGTAATCGCAAAGTGGTGTGACCTGCGTCACACGGCGGCGGTGACAGGGCCAAGGGAAGGGGCCGGCGCGAACGCCGGCCCCTGAGATCTCGCTTTGAGCGCCCGGTTTAGCGCTTGAGGACGTTGATCGTGCAGGCGGAGCCGAGGCCGATGACGTGGGCCAGGCCCGTCTTGGCGCCCTTCACCTGGCGGTCGCCGGCTTCCTCGCGGAGGTGCCAGACGATCTCGGTGATGTTGGCGACGCCTGTCGCACCCAGCGGGTGGCCCTTGGAGAGCAGGCCGCCGCTGACGTTGACCGGGATCTTGCCGCCGTTGTAGGTTTCCTTGTCGTCGATCAGCTTGCCCGCTTCGCCCTCGCCGCAGAGGAAGAGGTTCTCGTAGTGGAGGAGCTCGGCGGTGGCGAAACAGTCGTGGAGCTCGACCATGTCGAGGTCCTCGGGGCCGATGCCGGCCGTCTCGTAGGCTTGCTTGGCGGCGTTCCGGGTGACGGTGTTGATGTCGAACATCGTGGGGTTGCGCTCCTGGTACGGGTCCGAGGTGAGGATGGAGGCGGCAACCCAGACGGGCTTGGTCGTGTACTTCTTGGCCTTTTCCGCCGACATGAGGATCGCCGCTGCGGCGCCGTCGCCGGTCGGGCAGCACATGTAGAGCGTGTTGGGCCAGGCGATGACGCGCGCGTTGAGCACGTCCTCAAGCGGTGTCTCTTTTCGGTACTGAGCGTGGGGGTTGAGGACGCCGTGCTCGTGGTTCTTGACGGCGATCTTGGCGATCTGCTCCTGCGTGGTGCCGTACTTGCGCATGTGCTCGACGCCGGCCTGGCCGAAGACGCCCGGCATCAGGCCCGTGCCCATGATGCCCTCGGTGCTGTAAGCGCGGTCGCCGCCGCCGCCAGCGCCCAGAAGGCCCATCTTGCCCATCTGCTCGCTGCCGACTGCCATCGCCGTGTCGTAGGCGCCGGAAGCGACTGAGTAGTAGGCTTCGCGGAAGGCCGTGGAGCCGGTGGCGCAGGCGTTGGCCACGTTGATCACGGGGATGCCCGTGGCGCCGATCTCTTTCATCACGCGCTGGCCGATCATGGCGTTCGACTGGTAGAGGTTGCCGCTGGCGACGAGCTCGATGTCCTTGATCGAGCAGCCAGCGTCCTTGAGGGCGGCGATGGACGCCTCCGACGCGAGCTCGACGACGTCTTTTTCCGGGTAGCGCCCGAACTTGATCATGTTCACGCCGACGACTGCTACATCACGCATTGTGAATTCCCTTCCTTCGGTCCGCCGTCGGCGGCCGCTACTCCTGGACCTTGAACTTGGCGGCGACCACGTCGTTGCCGTCGCGGTCCTGAGCCGTAACCTCGGTGAACATCTTTACGCGCTTACCGAACCAGCTGGAGTCGGGCTTTTCCGGGTCGAGCCCGTAGACGTTGGCCCGAATGGAAACGCCATCGTCAAGGTCGATGATGGCGCCGACGTATGGGGCCTCGAGGCCGGGGACTGTCTGGTGGACGACGCTGAAGACGTAGATCTCGCCGTCGCCGCCGTACTTGACCTCGCTGAGCTTGTCGGTCTCGCCGCATTTCCCGCAGGCGAGGCGAGCGCCCAGGAACTTGGCGTCGCAGGCGCCGCACTGCATGCCCCAGAAGTATGCTGCCTCATCCGGGTAGTTCTCAGGGATGCGCAGGAACTTGACGATGGGGTTGGTTTTCTTCTCGGTGGCGGTTTCTTGGGCCAAGGGCGGACCTCCTTTAATGCGGTTCGTATGTTTGCAGACCTTGACGTGCGCGTCAAGGGTCGTCGCGGGCGGTCGCTCGCTGGTAGTCCTCGGGAGTGTTGAGGTCGAGGAGGACGGTGGCGGAGTCGA
>JADFKG010000126.1 GCA_022565075.1 Chloroflexota bacterium
GCCTGACGGCGAGGTCGCCTTCTTCGCCGACAGGCACCTCGTTGCCGTCGTCGTCGACGATCGCCGGCTCGATGCCGGGGAAGGGGCGGCCCATGCTGCCGGGGCGGATCTCCATCGAGGCGTAGTTGGCGATCATGATCGCGCCCGTCTCCGTCTGCCACCAGTTGTCGTGGAAGGGCAGACCGATCGCCCTCTCTCCCCAGACGACGGCCTCCGGGTTCAGCGGCTCGCCCACGGACATCGTGTATCGCAGCGACGACAGGTCGTGCTTCTTGGCGGCTGCCTCACCCGCCTTCATCAGCATGCGAATCGCCGTGGGCGCCGTGTACCACACGGTGACCTTGTGCCTGGCGATCAGTCCGTACCACGCGTTCGCGCTGAAGCCGCCCTCGTAGATCAGGCTCGTCACGCCGTTGCTCCACGGGGCGAACATCCCGTACGACGTGCCCGTCACCCAGCCTGGGTCGGCGGTGCACCAGTAGACGTCGTCCTCGTGCAGATCGAGGACGTACTTGCCGGTGGCGTAGTGGCTGATGATCGCGTTGTGGACGTGCGCCGCGCCCTTCGGCTTCCCCGTCGTCCCGGAAGTGTAGTGCATCACGGAGTAGTCCTCCGGGTCGGTGTTCACCGTCTCAAACTCGTCCGACTGGCCGGCGATGACGTCGTCCCAGAGCACTTCTCCCGCCGCGGGCTCGGCCTTCTCGCGCCTCGTCACCAGGATCACCGTCTCTAGAGCAGGCAGATCGTCGCGGATCGCCTTGATCTTCTCCCACAGCGCTGGACTGGTGACCAGCACCTTCGCCCCGCTGTTCTCCAGCCGGTCCTTGACGGCGTCCGGCCCAAAGGCCGAGAAGAGCGGGCCGATCACGGCGCCCAGTTTGAGCGTGCCGAAAGCGGTGAAGTAGCACTCCGGTATGCGGTCGATGAACATGAAGACGCGATCGCCCTTCTCCACCCCCAGCGACTTCAGGCCGTTGGCGACGCGGTTCGCTTCCTTCGTGAACTGCTCGAAGGTGTACGTCTCCTGCTCGCCGTCCTTGCCCTCCCAGATCATCGCCACCTTGTTCCGGCGATTCGTCTTCAGGTGACGGTCCAGGCACTCGTACGCCATATTGAGGCCGCCGCCGGGGTGACCGTCGAGCTCGGAGCGTATCTGCTCCCACGTAATCGACTGGCGCGCCGCATCGTACTCGCCCAGGTTGGGCTTAACGGCGAACTGCTCGATCGCCGGCTTGGTGATCGGCGGGTAATCCATGGCGGGGCCTCCTTGCTACGCGCGCACAATGATAGGACACCCGGCTTAACCGGCAAAGGCCGTTCGGCCCCCCAATGTAGGCCCCATCACACAGTTTGTGCGGCAACCGGTGCGAATCTATCATAGATACAAGACCCGTATTCTCTAAGAACACATGGACATATTTGAAGTCGGCGGCGTCAGCCTCATCTTCGCGTTCGTCGCGGGATTGCTCTCTGTCGCCTCGCCCTGCGTCCTGCCGCTCATCCCCGCGTACCTCGGCTACCTGACCGGCTCGGCGCTCGAGACCTCGGGCGGCGGCCAGACCGTGGCGACAGTCGGCGCTGGCGGGGCTGGTGGCTCGGTCGCGATCGCTTCAGCGCCGCCACGGGCCAGCACGCCGTCGCCGTTTCTGCACTCCGTCGCCTTCGTCAGCGGCTTCTCGGTCATCTTCATCCTCTTCGGCGTCTCGCTCGGCCTCGTCGGATTCCTCCTGCGCGACAACCTGGACCTCATCACCCGCGTTGCCGGAGTGATGCTCATCGTCATGGGCCTCCACCTCTCGGGCGTGATCACCATTCCGCTCCTTGACCAGGAACGGCGGCTGGACGCTGGGCGCGGTGCGAAGGTCGGCTACGCACGGTCGTTCGTCGTCGGTTCGGCGTTCTCGGCCGGCTGGTCGCCCTGCATCGGCCCGACGCTCGGCGCGATCTTCGCTCTCTCCGTGTCCAGCGGCTCGGTGCTGGAGGCCGGTGTCCTCTTCGGCGTCTATTCGCTGGGCCTTTCGATCCCCTTCCTGGCGCTGGGCCTGGCCTACAGCAGCGTCAAACCGCTCTACATGCGCGTCAAGCGCTACGTGGGCGTCGTCAACTACCTGAGCGGCGCCATGCTCATCGTCATCGGCATCCTCATCTTCACCGACTCCCTGATCAACCTGAACAGCGCCTTCAACTTCTGGCCGTTCAACCAGATAGCCCAGATCGAGGAAGGTCTGTAGATCTGATGTCAGATCGTCTCTCGGCCCGAAGCCCGCAGCAGCGCCTGATCGCCCTCGGTGGTCTCGCTGCCATCGTCGGCGTCGCCGTGCTGCTGCTCTGGATCGGCGGAGTCCTGGGCAACCAGGGCGGCGGCGAAGGCATCGAGGACGTCCTCGTCCTCGACACGCCACCGGCTGAAGGACGCGGCGAACTGCAAGTCGGCACGCAGAAGGGGCAGCTCGCGCCCGACTTCGAGATCTCGGACTACGACGGCAGCCGCCACAGGCTGAGCGACTTCCGCGGGCAGGCCGTGTACGTCAACTTCTGGGCGACCTGGTGCTTCCCCTGCCTGATCGAGATGCCGGACATCGCCGCGCTCCAGGACGAGTTCGGCGACGACCTCGTGGTCGTCACCGTCAACCGCCGCGAGCCGCTGGACAGGGCCGAGGCATACTTCCGCAACCTACCCCGGCTCGACGGCAACACCGGCGTCAGCTTCGCGGTCAACGGTATGGACCCCGACGAAACGCTCTACGACCTCTACCGCGCTTTCGCCATGCCCTCGAGCTTCTTCATCGATCCCGACGGCGTCGTCACGACCGTCGGGCACGGCCTGATCAGCCTCGAGCAGATGCGCACGGCCGTCAACGAATCGCTCGCCGGCGCCTGACCCGGGCCGCTGTCCACTCGTCGGGACGAAGCCACTAGCTTAGCGTATACTTAGCCGCGCGCACGGACACCTAGTCACGCACGAGCTCGTCCCAAGGAGGCACGCAATGAGAGACGTCGCGATAATCGGCGCTGGAATGACCGACTTCGGCAAGTTCCTCGACCGCAACATGAAGGACCTCTGCCGCGAGGCCGTGCAGGGCGCGCTCGATTCCGCCGGGCTCGACAAGTCGAAGCTCCAGGCCGCCGTCGTCGGCAACGCCACGGCCGGCCTCATCACCGGCCAGGAGATGATCCGCGGCCAGGTGGCGCTGCGTGACATGGGCATCGGCGGCATCCCCATCATCAACACCGAAAACGCCTGCGCCAGCTCCTCCACGGCCTTCCACGTCGCCTGGACCTACGTCGCCTCCGGCATGTACGACGTCGCGCTCGCCGTCGGCATGGAGAAGCTCTACCACGAGGACAAGACGCGCTCCTTCAAGGCCATCGGCTCGGCCGTCGACATCGAGTGGATGGAGCAGATGCAGGAAGCAGCTGCGGCCGCCAAAGAGGCGAAAGCGAAGGACCAGGACAACCCCGGCGTCGCCGAGGGCGCGGGCGAGAAGCGCTCGATGTTCATGGACTTCTACGCCGCCTTCGCTCGCTCGCACATGGAGCGCTATGGCACGACGAAAGAGCAGTTCGCCCGCATCGCGGTCAAGAACCACTACCACGGCTCCCTCAACCCGCACGCTCAGTACCGCGAAGTCTACACGCTCGAGGACATCCTCACCGCGCCGCCGGTGGCCGAGCCACTGACGCGGCTGATGTGCTCGCCGATCGGCGACGGAGCGGCCGCCGCTGTGCTCGTCTCGCCGGAGATCGCGCGCCAGATGACGACGAAGCCCGTCTGGGTGAAGGCCTCCGTCCTCAACTCCGGCTTCGACCGCAAGCCCGGCGAAGACGACGTCACGACCGTCACCGCCAAACAGGCCTACGAGCAGGCCGGCGTCGGCCCCGAAGACCTCAACGTTCTCGAGGTGCACGACGCCTCCGCGCCCGCCGAACTCGTGCTCTACGAAGAGCTGGGGCTCTGCGCGAAAGGCGAGGGTGGCGCCCTCATCGACTCCAAGGCGACCTACTTCGACGGGCCAAAGGCCGTCAACCCCAGCGGCGGCCTCATCTCCAAGGGCCACCCCATCGGCGCCACAGGCGTGGCCCAGATCTACGAGATCTTCTCCCAGCTCCGCGGTGAGGCCGGCGACCGCCAGGTCAAGAACCCGAAGCTGGGACTCACGGAGAACGGCGGCGGCATGGTCAAGGGCGACCCCGCCGCTGTCTCCGTCCACATCTTCGCCGTCTAGACTCAGATCAATCGACTGATCGGGGGCGGCGCTTTGTCCGTCCCCGATTCTTTATACGGAGGGTCACATGCCGCGTGCGCAGCTAGTCTCGAACCTGGTTGTGGCGGCGTTCGGCCTCCTCACCCTGGCGCTGGGCATCTGGGCGCTCATCGACCCCTCGTCCTTCTTCGACAACATCGCCGACTGGCCGCCGTACAACCGCCACTTCATACACGACATCGGCGCCTTTCAGGTCGGCCTCGGCGCCGTGCTCCTCTTCGCGCTCATCTGGCAGGGAGACGCCGTGCTGGCCGCGCTCGGCGGAGCCGCTGTCGGCGGCACGCTTCACTGGATCGCGCACATCACCGACGAGGAGTTGGGCGGCCGCGATCTCGACCCCTACCTGCTGGGGATCGTCGCCCTGATCCTCGTGCTCACCTTCGTCTGGCGTCTCTTCGCCGGCAAGGACGAACTCCGCCGCTACTGAGGTTCAGCGCTACCGGCTCAGCGTTTCGCCGCTATACAGCTTCGTCACCCGCACCTGGCCCGGTGGCGCCGCCTCGATGCACAGCTCGCAGAGCACGCACTCGTCCAGGTTCTCCTCGACGATCACAGCCTTCCCCTCGCCGTCCGTCTCGAAGATATTCACCGGGCAGACCTCGGCCAGCTTCTTCGCCAGCGCGGCGTCGCCCGCCGCTGCGGGGTCCAGATCCACCTGGATGAACATCGCCTTCGTCTCAGCCACCTGTCTCTTGTCTCCTATCCGAGCCTCTCGCGCACCAGGTCGGGAATCTGCGATATCTCTTCCGCCACCGAAATCCCGGCCTCCGCCAGCCGTTCCAGCTTCTCCGCCGCCGTGTCCGCCTTGCCCTCGACGATCGTCCCGGCGTGGCCGAAGCGCATCCCCGGCATCTTGTCCATGAACTTGCCCGCCATGAACGCCACGATCGGCAGCCGCGACCTGTTCTCCTTCACCCACAGCGAGAGCTGCGCGTCCATCGGCCCGCCCGGCTCGGTGTAGATGACGAGCGCGTCCGTCCCCTCGTCCGCCTCGAACAGCGGCATCAGCTCCGCGTAGGTCGAGCCGATCAGCGGGTCGCCGCCGATGCTCACCGCCGTGCTCTGCCCCAGGCCGGCAGCCGTAAGAGAGTTCGCGATCTCCGTCGTCATGCCGCCACTACGCGACATAATGCCAATGCGTCCCGGCTTGTACGCCTGCTTCGTGTTCGCCGCCGGCCCGCCGATGCCGCCCATCTTGGACTTCCCCGGCGTGATGATGCCGAGGCAGTTCGGGCCGATCACACGCGTGCCGCGCAGCCGTGCGAACTCCAGCACCTGCGCCACCTCGTAGCGAGGCGTGCGCTCGGTGACGATGACGAGCAGCTTGATGCCGTTCTCGATCGCCTCGAACGCCGCGTCCCGCACGAACGGGGCCGGCACGGTGATCACCGAGCCGTCGACCTTCTCCCTGGCCACGATCTCCTTGATCGTGTCGTAGACGGGCACACCAAAGACGTCGCGGCCGCCGCGCCCGGGCGTCACTCCACCGACGACCTTCGAGCCGTAGTCCAGGCACTCGCGCGTCATGTTCACCGCCTCGCGCCCGGTGATCCCCTGGATGATGAACGTCGTGTTCTCGTCGATCAGAATGCCCATATCTAGTCCTGCTTACTCTCCGGCGTGGGAGGCATCGTGATGCCCTCGACGAAGAACAACGTCCCCGTCGTTGACTCCCGGCGGAGCGACACTATCGCTT
>JADFKG010000127.1 GCA_022565075.1 Chloroflexota bacterium
GAAGACGAGGTCCTCGTCGGCTATCTGCGCGCGCCCGAGGCCACCGAGTGGGCCCCGCTCTGCGAAGGCTGCACGCACCGCGACAACTGCGACTCCCGCAAGTTCGTCCTCCTCTGCGAAGACTGCGCCACCACCACTCGCCTGCGCGGTCGCCGGGTCAACGAAGAGGGCTTCATGCGCGCTCTCCTCGACGAATGCCGGCGCAACCTCGACGAGACCCTCGACTATCTCGCCGACTACTGGCGTGAGGACCTGGACATCGACCCCAAAGAGATGGACAAGCGCCTGGAAGACGTCGACCCCGACCTGTTCCAGGAAGAGAATACCTGGCGCCGTTTCCTCGAAGAGCAGTACCTGAAGATCCACGGCTGGCACCGCGAGCGCCACAAGCCCGTTCCCAACGCCGGCTGGCGCTCCGAGTACGTCGAAGACATCGTCGCCCTCGGTTACCCGTCGCTCCTCGGCGACTAGCCGTGCCCCATCCCACACCGCTTCGCCGCACCCTGTATGCTTATCCCCGCCCTGCCCCGCAACCGGGGCAAAGGAAGGAGACCGCATGACCCTGTTCCATAGCCCCTGGTTCAGCATCAAGCCCTATCCAGAGGTCACCCTGCAGGACCTCCTGGCGCCATCGGCCGAAATGTACCGCGACAAGCCCGCCCTCATCACCCACGAGGGCACCGAGTACACCTTCGGCCAGACCTGGTCGGCCTGCCGCAAACTGGGCCGCTTCCTCCAGGACAACGGCATCAAGAAAGGCGATCGCATCGCCATTCTCTCCGCCAACTCCGCCGAGTACTTCATCGCCTTCTACGCCACCCTCTTCGCCGGCGGCGTCGTCACCACCCTCAACCCCCTCTACAAGGAGCGCGAAGTCCTCCACCAGCTCGAGGACGCCGGCGCTTCCGCCGTCTTCGCCATGGGCCCTCTCCTGCCGCTGGTCCAGCAGGTCCGCGAGCATGTGCCGAGCATCAAGCACATCTTCCCCATCGAAGACGTCTGGACGCTCGCCGGCGAGGCCGACGACGACCCCAAACCCGTCAGCATCAACCCGAAGGAAGACCTCGCCGCCCTCCCCTACTCCTCTGGCACGACCGGACTGCCCAAAGGAGTTATGTTGACTCACTACAACCTGACGTCAAACGTTCGCCAGACGCTGACCACCGGCCTCTCCTCCGGCTACGCCACCTACCTCGACTTCCTGCCCTTCTTCCACATCTACGGCATGGTAGTGCTCATGGCCTGCGGATTCGCCTCCGGCATCCCCCAGGTGATCATGCCCCGCTTCGCCCCCGACCTCTGCCTCGACCTCATCCAGCGCCACAAGGTCACCAACCTCTTCGCCGTGCCCCCGGCGCTCATGGCCCTCGCCAACTTCCCGGACGTCGCCAAGTACGACATCTCCTCGCTGGAGATGATCATGTCCGGCGCAGCCCCGCTGCCGCCCGAGGTCGCCCGCTCTTCCGCCAAAGCCCTCGACACGATCGTCCTCCAGGGCTACGGCATGACCGAGACCAGCCCCGTCACCAACGTCAACCCGATCACCCGCATCAAGGACGCCACCGTCGGCCCACCCATCGCCGACACCATCGAGAAGGTCGTCTCCCTCGACGACGGCAAAGAACTCGGCCCCGGCGAAATCGGCGAGCTGATGGCCTACGGCCCGCAAATAATGAAGGGCTACTGGAAGAACGAAGAGGCGACCAAAGAGACGCTGACCGAGCCCGGCTGGATCGCCACCGGCGACATCGTCTCCCTCGACGAGGAAGGTTATGTCACCATCCTCGACCGCAAGAAGGAGATGATCAAATACAAGGGCTACCAGATCGCCCCCGCCGAGCTCGAAGCACTGCTCCTTGAGCACCCGGACATCGTCGACTCCGCCGTCATCCCCAAGCGCGACGCCGAGGCGGGCGAGGTCCCCAAGGCGTTCGTCCTCCTCCGCGAGGGCAAGGACGTCTCCGTCGACGACATCATGGCCTTCGTCGCGGAGCGCGTCGCCCCCTACAAGAAGATCCGCGAGATCGAGTTCGTCGAGGCCATCCCCAAGACCGCGTCCGGCAAGATCCTCCGCCGCGAGCTGATCGAACAGGAGCGCGCCAAGACCAGCTAGCGCAACCCGCCGAATCGCCCATCCCTCGGGGTACAGTACGCTGTCACGCCAAGTGTCCGTCTAGAACACTAGAGCGCGGCGGCCCCCGTTCCCCCACGACCCAGGGCGAAACGGGCGGCCCAGGAATGAAGGTCACGCCCTACTGGCAATGCACCACAGCGCGTTCGTTGGCGTTCCCCTTCGCCGAAGCGGCGGCCTTGCTGCTCGCCATCGACTTTTCGCATGCCGTGGTGTTCGGTCCTTCGCCACTTCCCGACGTCAGGATCGTAATCGCGCCGTTGGTCGGCGTAACGACCAGTGAGTTGCCCCCTGTGTCTGCCACAATCAGCGTGGCCGGGTTCACAGTCAAGGCGGCTGTCCCGTCAGTGGGACCGGCGAGGAAGGTGATCGTGCTCAGTACAACGTTGGTGCCCGTGATGCCCGCCACGTTGCTGCCGTTCATGCGAACAGTGTCGGGGGCGACGATGTCGATCGAGCAGACGCCATAGGTGGACGTGCACGCAGTTGCGGAGACCAGGCTGGAGTCGTAGTGGACGTCCACGCGGTACGCGCCGAGGTCATCGCTCGTGGCGGTTATGTTGATCGTGACGGTGTCGCCAGGAGCGACTGTCGCCGAACCTACCGTCAAGTCGCTTATGCTCGCCGCGCTGACGATGCCCAGGAACGCCAGCGCCGTCAAAACTGCGAGGATGGCCGCGGCTATCGTCGCTCTCCATCCTCTGCTCATCACTGAAGTTAGTGTCACTACATCCCTCCCCGTGCCGTTTACGGCGATTATAGTCAACTAAGCGACCGCGTCAAGGAGTCCGCCCGTCGCGTCCGCCAGCGGCATCGCCAGTTCACCACGCCGCGTACAATGGGCACGTGGTCCGCAACCCGATCCTCGCCATCGTCTCCATCTTTGGCGCCGCCGCCGTCCTCACCGTAGCCGCCGGGATCACCTACTCCCTGATCCAGACCGCCGGCACCTACGAGACCGGCGTCTGCAAGGACCCGTCCGGCGAGGTCCGCCAGATCGACACCGGCGCGTCCTTCGCACGCGACTTCGACGTCACTTGGAGCCAGCTAGGGCCGTCCTTCCAGATCACCCTCTCCGAAAGCGAAATCACCTCACGCGCCCGCGAACTCTTCGACGACCACCTGCCCGTCGACGAGATCACCATCTGCTTCCACGACGGCTATGCAGAGGCCTTCGCCCGCGCCGAGCTGCCCGTCCTCGGTCGCTTCCCGCTCCTCGGTGGCCTCTTCCACTCCAGCGTCCGCCTGCGCGGCTCCATCGACTTCGACGGCCCCAACGCGCGCCTCACGATCTCCGAGTTCGACATCGACGATATCCCCGGCTTCATCGACGACCGCCTCCGCGACGAGATCGAGCGCGAGGCGAACGTGGCGCTGGCGACTCTGCCGCTCAAATTCGACTACCAGGTCACGTTCGAAGAAGGCCGGGCGATCGTCTCCGTCACGCCCTAGCAGCCGTCACCGACCGGTCACGCGCGTGCGCCCGGCCGCAGCGACTCGAGCAGCCGCTGGCTGGCCTTGGTCACCTCATCGACGGCTGCCTCGAACACCTCTTCGTTGGCCTTCGACGGCGTGCGGTAGCCGCTCACCTTGCGCACGAACTGGAGCGCCGCCGCGCGGACCTCCTCCTTCGTCGCCGTCTCGTCCCTGCGTCGCAGAACCTTGATGCTCCGGCACATGTCGCCCGCTCCCTCCGGCTACGCCTTTTCGTGGTCGCGGTGCACCATCACCGCACCCGATCTTCGCTTCCACCGACTCCCGATTATGTCACGAGCCACCCACAACAAAACGGGGCCAGCCGAAGCGAGCCCCGTCCCCTGTCTCCCGTCTCAGCCTAGCAGCAGCGACCCGGCTGATCGTCGTTCGCAGCGACAACCGGCAGCACCTCGTTTCGAGCCGCCTTATCCTCGCCGCCCGGCTTCGTCGCCCGCACGACGCCGCTGAAGATACCCAGATTGCCGTTGCTGGCGATCTCCTTCGCCGCGTCGCCCAGACCGCCGGACTCAGCGTCCTCGGCCGTGTACTCGCGGAACGACTCGATCTCGATGTTCTCGAAACCGGCCGCCGCAAGCTTCGCTCTGTAGTCCCCTTCCGTCAGCGCGCCAGCGATACAGCCGGTCCACGCCTTCATGCTCTCTTCAATCGCCGCCGGCAGCACATCGTGCGTCAGAATGTCCGCGATCGCCAGGCGCCCGCCCGGCTTCAGCACACGGAACGCCTCACGCAGGACGGCGTCCTTGTCCGGCGAGAGGTTGACCACGCAGTTGCTGATGATCACGTCCACTTCACCGTCGGGAAGCGGCATCGCTTCCATCTCGCCTTTCAGGAACTCGACGTTGCTGACGCCCGCCTTTTGAGCGTTCTCCCGCGCCAGCTCCAGCATCTCGTCCGTCATGTCCAGCCCGTACGCCTTGCCTCGCGGGCCGACGCGCCGCGCCGAGAGCAGCACATCAATGCCGCCGCCGGAACCGAGGTCGAGGACGGTCTCGCCCTCGCTCAGCGCCGCCACGGCCACCGGGTTGCCGCAACCCAGTGAGGCGAGAACCGCCTCCTGCGGCAGATGCTGCAGCTCGTCCGTCGTGTAGAGCGTGGACGAAATCGCCGACTCCTCGACGGAATCATCCCCGCAGCAGCTAGTCCCGCAGGTGGCGGCCTCCTTGGCCTGAGCCTTCTTCGCCGCCTCGCCGTAAAGCTTGCGGACCTCTTCCTTGATCTCTTGCCCGGTTGTCATGTTCTGACCTCCTCTATCGAGCGTCCTCTATATCCTCTGTCCGAATCATCGCCGCGAACGCCTCCAGCTGGGCCGGCCCGGCCTCGATGCGCAGCGCGACCTCGTCCGGCCCTTCACTCACGCTCCAGCCGATGCCCGCGCAGCACTGCCGCTCCGCCTCGACGAACGCCTTCAGCGTCACCAGCGCCTCGGGGACGAACCGCACCGTCATGGAGTCGCTCTGGCGCTGGACACCGAGCCGATACGGCCCGAGGTCGTCCATCGTCGGCGCCTGGGCTGGCCGCTTGCCGAGCTCGCAGCTTACAACCTCCAGCAGGTCCTCTCGTGGCGGATTCCTCATCGCTTACCCCGCTATCTCAGATAGCCGCCGCACCGCTGCCAGCACGGCCTTCTCGTTCACCTGATGGTAAACCCACTGCCCTCTGCGCTCGGACTTGATCAGGCCGGCCTCCCGCAGCACCTTCAGGTGGTACGAGATCGTCGGCTGCGTCAGCCCAAACTCCGGCACGAGGTTGCACTCACACAGCGTCGTCATGTGCGAGATCGTCTTCAGGATCCGCAGCCGCGTCTCATCCGAGAGCGCCTTGAACACGGCGGCGGCCTCGCCGATCCCCTCGTCGTCCGGGACGATCACCTTCACCGGGCAGCACAGATCGGCGGGTGCGTCGGTTACTTCGATTTCGGTCGTCATGCTCTGCATCCTACAGACCATATCGATAGTTGTCAATATAGTCCCAGACGAACCCCGCAGCAGAAAGCTCGACACGGGGCCAACTCTTCGTCTGGCGATGGCCCCCGCGGCCGCCCACCGACCCTGTCGACGATCGGAGCGGTCTCGCCGGCGCCTAGGGCACGAGCAGCACGCGCCCGAACGCCTGCCGGCTCTCGATGTAGGCGTGCGCCGCATCCGCCTCCGACAACGCGAACTCGCGGTCGATCACGACCTTGATCTCGCCGCCCGCGATATCCTCGATCAGCGTCTGCACCATCGGGTAGGCCCGCGCCCTGTCAAGCATCAAGGAGGCACCGAAGAAAGCGCCGGTCAGCGAGCGGTTCATCTCCGACAGGACGGCCGGGTCCACGCAGCGCTCCTCCGCT
>JADFKG010000128.1 GCA_022565075.1 Chloroflexota bacterium
TTATCCTGGAACCGACCGGCGCCTCGTGGGGCACGCTCCCACTCGACCCGGCGTTCCTCTCGGCGCTGCGCGATGCGACGACGCGCCACAACACCGTTCTCATCTTCGACGAGGTGGTGACCGGCTTCCGGGTGTCGCCCGGCGGCACACAGGCCCGCTACGGCGTGACGCCGGACCTGACGACGCTGGCCAAGATCCTCGCCGGCGGCATGCCCGGCGGCGCCGTTTGCGGCCGCGGCGACGTCATGTCGATGATCGAGTTCCGCGACTCGCCCTGGAACGCCCGCAAACGCGTGCAGCACCCGGGCACCTTCAACGCCAACCCGGTCTCCGCCGCCGCCGGGGACGCGATGCTGGCGATGGTCGCCACCGGGGAGCACCACGCACGCGCCGACGCCCTCAACGAGCGCCTGATCAGCGAGCTGAACGGCGTGCTCGAGCGCACAGGCGTGCCAGGCGTAGTCTACGGGCTCGCCAGCTACTTCCACATAGCGCTGGGACAGAAGGCGCCGCGACCGCAGGGTGGCATCGAGTGGCCCGGGCCGGACGCGCCGCCGCCGATGCCGGGTAAGCTCAACGTCGCGCTCAAGCGGGCGTTGATCAACCACGGAGTCGACCTGATGGGCGGCAGCGGCGGCTTCGTCAGCGGCATTCACACTGACGCCGACATCGATCACACGATCAAGGCGTTCGAGGCGGCGGTCGGCGAGATGCGCGCCGAAGACCTCGTCTGAGACAGGTGACAAGAGACAGGAGACAGGGAACGGAGCCAGTCCTCTCCTCTGACACCTCACACCTGGCACCTCACACCTCGATTCGCCAACCATGAATCCGGACGAGCGCCGCATCATGACGTACATCGGGATGGCGCATGGGCTGACGCATATCCTCGAACTAACGTACGCGGCGATGTTGACCCGAATCGCGGCCGAATTCGGCCTTCGCGCCGTCGTCACCGGCGGTATCGCAACGATATTCGGCTGGGCCTTCGGCAGCAGCGCCATACCGTCCGGCTTTCTCGCCGACCGCCTGGGCTCGCGGCAGGTGCTCGTATACGCCTTCGCTGGATCGGCGGTGATGGCCGTGCTCGTCGGGCTCTCGCCGAATGAATGGTGGCTGACCGCAGCGCTGCTCGGTCTCGGGCTGACGGCTGGGTTATACCACCCGGCGGGCATCTCGCTCGTCGCCCAGGGCGTGCGCCAGCGGGGACTGGGGCTCGGCCTCCACGGCGTGGCTGGGAACGTCGGTCAGGCGATGGCGCCGGCGATCGCCATCGGCCTCGCCTTGCTCGTCGACTGGCGGCTTGCGTTCTTCTTCGTCGGCGGCCTGTCGGCGCTCCTGGCGCTGGTCCTGGCGATGACGCGGCTCGACGTGCGGCCCGGCTCGGAGACAGTCGCCGTCGACGCCGCCGAGGAGGCCGGTGACCGGAGCACGAAGGAGGGCCACCGCTTCTTCATCCCGCTGCTGCTCGTCTACGCGGCCTTCATCGTCAGCGGCATGGTCTACCGCGGGGCGATCACTTACCTGCCGAAGCACCTGGAGGACTTCGTGAACGCCGACTTCGGCGGCGCCTTCGTCACGGTCGCGCTGCTCACCGGCGCAGTCGGACAGCTCGTCGGCGGCGCCCTGTCTCAACGCTATCGGCTGGAGTCGCTGGCTCCGATCATCTGCTTGCTGACGATACCGCCGCTCGTGCTCACGGGCATCGTCAGCGGCTGGGGGCTCGTCATCATCGCCTCGGTGTTCGTGTTCTTCTACTTCGCCGCGCAGCCGCTCTGGACAGGCCTCATCGCGGACTACTCGCCGCCGGGCGCGGTCGGCCGCAGCTACGGCTTCTCGTTCTTCGCGGGCTTCGGGTTGGGCGGGACGGGCGGCATCATCGCCGGCGTTTTCGTCGACATCTGGGACACGCAGGCGGCGTTCCTGGGCCTCTCGGCGATCATGTCCGGGACGGTCTTCATCGCGCTCACGCTATGGTGGATGGCAAACCGTCGCCGTCGAGCTGCAGCTCCGTCCCGCTCGTCCTGAGGCTCACGGGCATCGCGCCCCGCCCCACCCTGGCGAGGCTAAAGCCATGCGGCTACGGGAGGACATCCCGCATCGCTATGGTTCGAGAGCCTCACCATGAGCGGATTGGAGCGTGACTTGTCTCCTGCCACTTGGCTCCTGTCTCAGTCGCCCAGCAGGTCCGCCAGTTGCTGGCTGGCGTCGCGCATGCCGTCGAGGACCGCCTGGCGCTCCTCGCCCACCATCGGTGCCGGCTGCGCCGAGTTCTCGATCAGCGTCGGCACGTACTCCACGCCGATCAGCTGGTCGTCGTAGAACGTGTACTTGCCGATGACCCCAACTCGCGTCTCGTAGCTCCACATCTGGTCGAAGATGTAGTTGCCGTGCGCGTACGTGATGTACCCGCCCTCATAGGCCTCAACGGCCTGCACCCAGTGCGGGTGGTTGCCGATCACGAGGTCGGCGCCGGCGTCGATGGCGAGATGGCCGATCGTCACCGGGTCGTCAGTCGCGACGCCGGGCGCGACCGTCGGCAGCGAGACATACTCAGCGCCCCAGTGAAAGGAGACAGCCAGCACGTCGACCTGGGCACGCAGCGCTTCGATCTGCTCGACCATCGCCGTTCGATCGATCACCTCGATGACGCCGTTGAAAGCGAGAAAGCCGAACTTGAGGCCGCGCACGTCGATGATCGCCGGCGTCTGACGGTCGGCCCAGGCCATGCCGGCGGCCTCCAGGTGACCGACCGTTTCGGCGATGCCGTCGAAGCCCCAGTTGCCGATGTGGTTGTTCTCGATCGTCACGACGTCGACACCGGCCGCTACCAGCGCGTCCGTGAAGCCAGGCCGGCCGCAGAAGGTGAAGCCCTCCGTGTGCACAGGGCAGTGGCCGATGAGTGGCGCCTCCAGGTTGACGACAGTCACGTCGGCGTCCGCCACGATTTCGGCCGTCTTCTCGACGGTATAGAGGAAGTTGTCGCCCTCCTGGCGGATGATGAAGTCGGTGCCACGGGCGGGTATCACGTCTCCCGTCGCGATCAGCGTGCGCAGGCGCGAAGGGTCGAGGTTGTACTGCCCGAGGTCGCGCGGCGGGAAGACGTCCGCGATCGTCAGAGCGGGAACCGGACGGGGCGTCGGGCTGGGGGTGAACGTGGGCGAAGCGGTCGGCGTCGGGTTTTGCAGCACGTCCGTGGGGCCGGGCGTGGGGTCGTCCGTCCCGCCGCCCGAACAGGCGACAGCAAGGAGAAGCAGCGCCGCGAGCGAGACCGGCAATCGCAACATGCGCGTGTAGTATAAGTACGGCGCGCTGGCGCCGGGTAGCGTATGAGATTCCGATTCTCCCCTGAAGAAGAGGCCTTCCGCGAAGAGATCCGCGCTTTTCTGCGCGATGAGCTGCCGGACGGCTGGGCGCAGGGGGACGGCGGCGGCGTCTTCGGCGAGGCCGCGGCGGACCGCTGGCAGTTCCTGCGCGACTTCCAGCGCAAGCTCTCGGCGAAAGGGTGGCTGACGCTCGGCTGGCCGAAGGAGCGAGGCGGCATGGCAGCCGGTCACATGATGCAGGTCATCTACAGCGAGGAGATGTCCTATAACCGCGCCCCGACGCAGGTCGGCGTCGGCCCGGACCGCGTCGGCCCAACGATCATCCTCGCTGGCACCGAGGAGCAGATGGCGCAACACCTGCCCGCGATCGCCAGCGCCGAGACCGTCTGGTGCCAGGGCTTCAGCGAACCGGGCTCAGGCTCCGACCTCGCCTCGCTGCAGACCCGCGCCGAGCTGGACGGGGACCACTTCATCGTCAGCGGCCAGAAGATCTGGACGTCGATCGCCCACCGGGCCGACTGGTGCGTCCTGCTCGTCCGCACCGACCCCAAGGCGCCGAAGCACAAGGGGATCAGCTATCTGCTCGTCGACATGTCGCTCCCCGGCATCGAGGTGCGGCCGCTGATCGACCTCACCGGACGGCACACGTTCAACGATGTGTTCTTCGATAACGTCCGCGTGCCCCGCGACTGCCTCGTCGGCGGCCTCAACGAGGGCTGGTACATCGCCGCCGCCACGCTCGACTTCGAGCGCTCCGGCATCAATCGCGTCGTCGCCGGCATCCGCATCTACGAGGAGCTGGCGGAGTACTGCCGGACGTCTACCAACGGAGAGCGGCCGATTGAGCGGCCAGGCGTGGCGACGACGCTGGCGGAGCTGGCCCTCGAATTCCAGATCGGCCGCCTGCTCGCCTATCGCGTGGCCTCGATGCAGGCGCGCGGACAGGTGCCCAACGCCGAAGCATCGCTCTCCAAGGTCTTCGGCTCGGAGCTACAGCAACGGTTGGCCGACAGCGCGCTCAACATCGTCGGCCTGCCCTCGCAACTCACCGCCGAGAGCATCGGCGCACCGTTGGGAGGCCGCCTGCACGAGTACTACCTTTCGACCGCCGGCCTGACGATCGCCGCCGGCACGAGCGAGATCCAGCGCAACATCATCGCCGGCCGCGGCCTGGGTCTCCCCCGAGGCTGACGCTGCACTTCGACACGGTGCCCGCGCTGCCGGAACCGAGGCGGGCGACGCCGCTCACGCACATCGCCGTCATCCTCCTCGCCCTGGCGGGTGGCGCGCTGGGGATCGGCGGCGCCGTCATCGCCGAGATCGGATCGGGAGGCTTCCTCCTTCTGATCTTCATCGGAGCGCCGATAATCGAGGAGATCTTTAAGCCGATCGGCGTCTACCTCGGCCAGGTCTGGTTTTCTCAGGCCCTGCGCAACCGCATCTACGTCGCCCTCCTCTGCGCGCTGGGCGGCGTGGTCTTCGGCCTGATCGAAAGCTGGGTTTACATCAACGTCTACGTCGACGACCCGTCCGACGCCTACACGCAGTTCCGCTACACCGTGCCCGTGGCCCTGCACGCCGCCGCCAGCTTCATCGTCGGCCTCGGCCTGACGTACGCTGTCGTCGACTGGGTGAACGGACGGGGCAAGCTCCCGAAGTCGTCGCGCAACTTCTACATCGGCGGCGTCCTCCTGCACGCGGTCTATAACACGAGCGCCGTCATCCTTACCGTCGCCGGCGTCCTCGACGACTTTTAGACTGCATCCTCCGTATACTGGGAGCGCATGGACTTCGAAACGACGACCTCGAACTGCCCGATCTGCGACGCCGACGTCGAGATTCCGGCCGACCTCTTCGCCGGCATGGCGCAGATGCCGAAGGTGATCGCGCGCGCCTTCAAGGAGCCGCACGCGACGGGCGGCGGCGAAGGCTGGTTGCCCTCGGAGGTCGTCGCCCACCTGGCGGACATCGAGGTCGGGCTTGGCTGGCGCATCCGGCAGACTCTATCGGAGGATCGGCCAGAGCTACAGCCGTTCGACCAGGACACGTGGGCGGCGGCGCTCGACTACAAGGCCCGTGACCTGGCGACGTCGCTCGCCGCCTACGGCGCGAACCGCCAGCTCAACCTCGAGCTGCTGCGCCGCGTGGGCGAGGCCGGCATGGCCCGCATCTACCGCCACCCGGAGTTCGGCGAGCAGCCGATCAGCGTCCTCGTCACGCACATCGCCGACCACGACCTCGCCCACCTGCGCCAGATCCGCGGCGAGTAACCGATCCGCGACCGCTCATCCTGAGGCTCTCGAAGGACGAGCGGAGCATCAGCGGTCTGTCCCAGCGCCGCTCAGGCTGAGTCCGCCCTTATCCGCCTGAACTCTTCGCTCACGATGCGCCAGACCGCCTCGCTGTCGGCGCAGCGGATCGACATCGACTCCGTCGCGCGGTAGCTCCACGCCGCCAGGTGCGTCGCGCCGACTTCCTCGGCGATCCGCGCGCCCATCCGCAGCTCCTCCTCGCGGCCAGCCGGGACGCGGAACGCTTGGAGCCAAAGCTGCAGCTCGCGGCCGTGCTTGCGAGCGGACTCGGCAGCCGCCTCGCT
>JADFKG010000129.1 GCA_022565075.1 Chloroflexota bacterium
TGCCGCGCCAAGCTCAGCGCCGAAGACGCGGCGGTTCGTCTCGCGAACAGCCGCCGGCAGCTCCGGCTCCTCGAGCGGAACGCGCCTGAGCAGAGTGTTGCGGGCCTCATCGGCGCCTTCGACTATGCGCATCGCAGGTACTCACGAACGGCGGTCACGGACTCTTCGAGCGACTCGTCCATCCACTCGTCGAGGCGCTCGCGGCTGAGGTAACGCAGCGTCTCGTCGACGAGATCAGGGAGCGAGCGCGCCAGCTCCGCCAGCTCCTCGCCCTGGCCTTCGCCGTCGGTGTCAGCGGCGGTGTCGGCGAGGTGGCGACGAATGCGGTTCTTGAAGCGGTCCCAGTCCGGCCGAGTCTGTGCGAAGTCGGAGACGACCTGGCGCCACTTGTGGAGCGATTCCTTATCGATGAAGTCGATCTCCAGCTCGAGGTCGCAGCGGGCGACGGCCTCGATTACGTCGGCCATCAGCTCGTTGTCGTCGCGGGTGTCGGAATCGAGCGAGAACTGCATGGCTCGGTCGAGGATGTTGGCACGCAGGTTGCCGCCGAGCTCCGAGTCGCGGCCGAAGAAGGGGCGGTATATGTGCGCGATCCAGTTGGCGTCCATCACGAGGTGGCTGACGTAGCCGGCGATGAAGGCGCAGGTGGGCGGCGAGACGGCGGCGGAATCGACGAGCGATGGGTTGGCGCTGAAGAAGCCGGCTACGGCGTCCTGGTGCTCGAAGTCGTTGAGGTCGAAGAAGTGCGTGCGGGAGCGTTCCCAGCGCGTGATCACGCGGATGTCCGGAGCGGTGGCGCCGAGGTAGAGGTTGCCCCGCTCGTCGTCGAGCACGGCGGTACGCAGGCGCTCAGCGATGCGCCTGGCCAGGGACGTGTGCAGAGAGAGTGGCGGCAATTGGAAATCCTCGCTCGAAAAATTGTATCAGTTAGGACTGCGAAGAGCCGGACGCCTTCTCAAGGGCGCCGCGGAGATGTTCGAAGACCTTCTTGCGATTGCCGGCGAGACCGGCGTCTCTGCGGGCGATGACGCACGAGGTCGAGCGGTAGAGCAGGTCGATCACTTTGAGGTTGTTCTCGGCGATCGTGCGGCCTGTCTCCGTGCCCTCGATGAGCACGTCTGCGTCTTCGGGCACGAAGCCCTCAGAGGCGCCGGCGATCGGGATCACCCGGTAGCGCCAGAAGTGGCGGCTGCGCGCGTAGTGGTCAGCCGTCGCCGGGTATTCGGCGGCGATCGTCAGGACTTCGCGGCCCTTCGCGCGCCAGTGCTTGAAGGCGCCGGCCAGGTCGTCGGCGGGCAGATCGGCCTCGACGACGGCGCTCAGGTTGTACTGGGCGCGGTGGAGGTCGATGATCTCGTACGCCGGGCTGGACGGGAACTGGTAGAGGTGCTCGTTGAGGCAGTCGCGGCCGGTGACGGCGATGTCGATGTCGCCGGTGGCCACGAGCTGCGGCATGTCTTGCGGGCGCACGACCTTCACGGCGAGGCCGTCGATGCCGGACT
This sequence comes from Chloroflexota bacterium, assembly GCA_022565075.1. Classification (GTDB taxonomy): domain Bacteria; phylum Chloroflexota; class Dehalococcoidia; order SM23-28-2; family RBG-16-64-32; genus CF-162. The sequence goes on from JADFKG010000129.1 coordinate 1,503, forward strand.
GCGGCCGGCGCACGGTGGTCTTCTCGCCGTAGCCGTCGAACGAGAGCCCGGCGACTTCGAGGGCCTCGTAGACGTGCCGCTGCTGGTGCCCGTCGGGCACGGCCATGCGCAGGATCTCACGGGGCGCCTCCGTCGTGCGGCCGTTGGAGCGGGCGGCGATGGGCGGCGGCAGGCGCAGCGAGCCGTCCCTGGCGCCGCGGCCGGAGCGGAGCAGTGCGTCGAGGACGGAGCGCAGGTCCTTCTTCGCGAGGGCGCTGGCGTTGCCGATGACCCAGGCAGAGTTGTCGAGCAGGGTAAAGAGCGGCGCCAGGCCGTGCTCGCCGAGGAAGCCGTCGTCGCTTTCGGCGACGATGACGACGTCGGCGTCCTCGGGAGGATAGGCGTGCGCAGCGCCCGAAACGGGCTGCACGCGGTACCGCGCCAACCGCGCCGAGCGGGCGAACGCGTCGGCGATGTTGGGGTACTCACTGGCCAGGCGGACGCGGCCCAGCGCGCCGATGTCGGCGAGCGACGCGATGTCCGCCGCACAAGCGGCGGCGACGATGCGCCCGGCGCCGATACCGAGGTCGCCGAGGAGGACGAGTTCCTGCTGCGGGAAGCGGCTCTGGATCTCCTGCACCCAGGCGAGGCTTGTGATGCCGACGTCGTAGTTGCCGAGCGCGACCTGGATCGGGATGTCTTTTTCGCGGAAGACGCGAACGCGGACGTCCTCGCGGTCACGAACCGGCAGCCGGTACTGACGGGAGCCTTCGCCGTAGCCCTCGACGTGCAGGCCGGACGCTGAAAGGGCGTCGGCGACGGGCTTGCGCAGGTCGCCCGCAGGCAGCGCGATCTTTCCTACGGATCCGCCGGAGACCACGCTAGCCTCCGGTGACCGCGCGTACGGCCTCGTCGATCGAGGCGAGGCGCTGTGGTTTGCTGCCGTTGACCGCGACGAGGAAGCCGTCGCCGGAGACGGTGATGTGACGGCCGCGCTCAGCAGGACCGTCGACTTCGACCGCGAAGTCTTTGCGGCGCAGTGCGACGGCGAGGGCGAAGGCGTCGGACGGCCGGCCGCCGGAGTCGCAGCGGATGCTGATCGAGGCCTCATCGTGAGCCTCGTCGCCGATGAGGGCGAGGAGCGGCTCCATATCGAGCGCGAAGCCCGACGCGGGGACGTTCTCGCCACCGATCTGGGAGACGAGGGCGTCGTAGCGGCCGCCGCCGCCGACTCGCGTGTCGCCGGCGAAGAGCTGGAACGCGGGACCGGTGTAGTACTCGAAGTCGCGGACGAGCAGCGGCGCGACGAGCGGCTCGATACCGATGGCGCCGAGCATCTCGCAGACGGCGGCGAGCTCGTCAAGCGGAGCTTCGACGGCTGGAACGGCGGTGGCGAGCAGGCTGCGGAGGTTGCTCACGTAGGCGGCGCCGGCGCCCTCCATCGAGAGCGTCTCGCCGAGGGGCGGCGCGCCAGTGAGGCGCTCCTGCAGGCCATCCAGCGCCCCGCTGTCGCCGGAGAGGATGCGGTCGTAGACGGCGATCCGGTCGGCGTGGGAGAGGCCGGCCTGCTCGAGGATGGCGCGGAGGATGCCCGGGTCGGAGAGCTTGAGCTGCGTCTTGACGCCGAGACGCTCCAGCACCTCGCCCGCCATCACAATCAGCTCGACGTCGCCGAGGCGCGCGGTTGCGCCGATCAGCTCGACGCCGCACTGCCAGTCCTCGCGCGTGTCGTCGCCCGCCTGGAAGCGGAAGACGTTCTGGACGTAGAAGAGCTTCGCAGGCGTTTCGGGGGCGAGGTTCTCGGCGTAGAGGCGCGCGGCCGGGATCGTGGAGTCGGGGCGCAGGACGACGCGCTCGCCGCTCCAGCCATCCCAGTCGAGGAAGGAGTAGACACCGTCGAGCATCTGCGGGGAGAGCGTGCCGGCGGCCGTGAACAGGTAGAGGTGCTCGATCGTGGGCGTTCGCACCTCGCGGTAGCCCCAGCCGAGGCAGACTGCGCGGAAAGCGTCTTCGATGCGCCGGAAACGCGCCATTTCCGGCGGCAGAATGTCGCGCATGCCGCGGGAACGCATGGAACTACTCAAGACAGGATACTCCTTACGGGGGGATGCGGTAATTCTAGCACCACAGGGCCGTTGAATGAACCTGAGTCGTATGGAGGACAGAGTATACTGACGTGGACGAGTTGATATGACTCACTACAGCGTGAAGCGCATGCGGCAGGTGCGTTTACTCTTGTTCGCTGCCTTCACTGCCTTCGCCGCCGTCCTCATCGCCTGCAACTCCGGGCCGGACACGGCGCCGGGCGCGGTGCACGTGTTAACGACCGACGGCGTCGTAAACCCGGTGATGGACCGCTACATCGACCGCGGTATCGGCGCGGCAGAGAACAGGGACGCCGCAGCCATCGTGATCCGCCTCGATACGCCCGGTGGGCTCCTGAGCTCGATGGACGACATCATCCAGAACATCCTGGCCTCAGAGGTGCCGGTGATCGTGTACGTGTCCCCCTCGGGGGGTCAGGCGGCCTCAGCGGGGACGTACATCACGTACGCCTCACACGTGGCGGCGATGTCGCCGGCGACGGTGATCGGCTCGGCGACGCCCATCAGCGGCACGGGTGCGGACCTGGAGGGCGACCTGCGCAACAAGGTGATCGAGAACTCGGTGGAGAAGATCCGGGGGCTGGCGGCACTGCGCGGCCGCAACGCAGACTGGGCAGAGGACGCCGTGCGCAAGGGCATCTCCGCACCATGGGACGAGGCCGTCGGCCTGAACATCGTGGAGTACATCGCCGATGACCTCGACGACCTCCTGCAGCAGATCGACGGCCTGCCCGTGACGCTTCAGGGCGGCCAGGAGGTCGTGCTGGAGACGGCGGGTGCGGAGATCGCGTTCAACAACCGCAACTTTGTGGAGCGTTTCCTGGACGTGCTGGCCGATCCGAACATCGCCTTCCTGTTGCTGTCGCTGGGCTCGCTGGCGCTGTTCATCGAGCTATACAACCCGGGCTCAATCGTTCCGGGCGTGTTCGGCGTGATCGCGCTGGTGATGGCGTTCTTCTCCCTCAGCGTGATCCCCTTCAACTGGGCGGGGGTGGCGCTGATCATGTTCGCGTTCATATTATTCGGGCTCGAGTTATTCGTGACGAGCGGGGGCGTGTTAGGCGTGGGGGGCGCCGTGTCTCTCGTGCTGGGCGGCCTGATGCTGACGAGCGGCAACGACGCGGAGTTCCGGGTGTCAGAGGAGCTGATCATCGGCGTCGCCGCGGCGCTCGGCGCGCTGGTCGTCTTCGTCTTCGTGAACGTGATGCGGATCCGGACGATGCCCGCGAAGGTGGGGATGAGTACCTTTGTCGGGAGGACTGTCGTGGCGCGGTCGGCGCTGGCGCCGGAGGGGTTCGTGATGATGGACGGCGAGATCTGGACGGCGGAGGCTGAGGAAGGCGAGATCGAGCCGGGCGATAGCGTTATCATCACACAGATAAAGGGACTGAGACTGAAGGTCAGGAAACAGAAGCCGGAAGGAGACTAGCCATGACCGTCGATTCCCCGCTCGCGACGCCGGAGCCGCCCAAGGTCGAGGGGCCCAACCTGCTTGCCCGCGTGCTGATCATTTTCGGGTACATGATGGCGATACCGTTGTTCCCGTTCGCGATCCGCATCGTGCAGGAGTACGAACGAGGCGTCATCTTCCGGCTGGGACGCCTGGTGGGCGCCCGCGGTCCGGGCCTCTTCTTCATCCTCCCCTTCGTGGAGAGCATGCAGAAGGTGGACCTGCGCATCGCGACGATGGACGTGCCGCGCCAGGACGTGATCACGCGCGACAACGTGACGGTGAAGGTGGACGCGGTGGTCTACTTCCGCGTCACGGACCCGGAGAACTCGGTCGTCAAAGTGATGGATTACGTCCGCGCGACGGCACTTGTGGCCCAGACGACGCTGCGCAGCGTGCTGGGCCAGTCCGACCTGGACGACCTGCTGAGCAAGCGTGACGAGCTGAACATGAAGCTGCAGCAGATCATCGACGAGGCGACAGAGCCATGGGGCGTCAAGGTGACGATCGTCGAAGTCCGCGACGTCGGCCTGCCGTCGGACATGGTGCGGGCGATGGCTCGCCAGGCGGAGGCCGAGCGCGAGCGCCGCGGCAAGGTGATCCACGCCCAGGGTGAGTTCGAGGCGTCGAAGCGGCTGGCGGAGGCCGGCGCGGTGATGGCGGCCGAACCGGTGACGCTGCAGCTGCGCTACCTGCAGACGCTGACGGAGATCGCGTCTGAGAAGAACAGCACGATAATCTTCCCGATCCCAATAGACCTGATCCAGATGTTTATGAAGAACGGCAGCGGAAACGGGGGCG
>JADFKG010000130.1 GCA_022565075.1 Chloroflexota bacterium
CCGACTTCGCCTACGTCGTTAGGGTCAGCCGGCGCGTCGCCTGTGGGCCGTCCGGCGATGGCCTGGAAGTGTGCGAGGCGCTGGCGTCGGAGAACCACATCGCGATCGTGCCTATCGCCAAAGGCGAGTGCCCCGTCCACGTGATCAGTTGACGGGCGCCGGTTGGTGACGTCATCGCTCCGCTCATGGATTCGAGAGCCTCACCATGAGCGGGGGCAAGGCGCTCTGTGCGGACGGTCTGTTCCGCTCGTCCTGAGGCTCTCGAAGGGCAAGCGGCGCGAAGACGCTACGCCGTAGTCTCGTCGGCCGGCTGTGGTGCCTCGCCCTCGGTGGGCGCGTCGCTGGCGGCGACCGGTTTCGCTTCGGCCGGCGCGGGCGTGGAGCCGCCGTTGCCGTTGGGCGCCAGCGGTTTGCTGTAGGCGACGCTCATGTCGAGCAGCTCGGCGATGTCGAAGACCTGCACGCCGCGTTCCACCGCGGCCGGGACAGAACCGACGCCAGACTCGAACATCTGCATGCAGAAGGGGCAAGCGACGGCGATCACGTCGGCGCCGGTCTCCACGGCCTCTTCCGTGCGCACGACGTTGATGCGCTCGCCGCGGTTCTCCTCGACCCACATGTGCCCGCCGCCGGCGCCGCAGCAGAAGGTGCCGCGCTTGCAGCGGGGCATCTCCACCTGGTTGGAGCCGACCGCGGCGATCACCTGCCGCGGCTCGTCGATGATGTCGTTGTGGCGAGCCGTGTAGCAGGGGTCGTGGTAGGTCACAGTCTTGTCCTGCAGTCCGTTCGCCTGCTGCGCGGGGAGCTTGCCGGACCGCACCAGCTGGGCGAGCAGCTCCGTGTGGTGGACCGTCTCGTACGTGCCTTCGAAGTCCGGGTACTCGTGCTTGATCGTGTTGTAGCAGTGCGGGCAGTTGGCGACCACCTTCTGCACACCTTTGGCGTTCATCAGCTCGATGTTCTGTTTGGCCTGCATCTGGTAGAGGTACTCGTTGCCGAGGCGGCGCGCCGGGTCGCCGGAGCAGCCTTCCTCCGTCGCCAGCACGCCGAAGCTGACGCCGGCCTGCATGAAGAGCCGCACCAGCGCCTTCGTCACCTTGACGTTCCGTTCCTGCAGGGCGCCCGAGCAGCCGACCCAGTAGAGGTATTCCTGGCTGCCGTCGAATATCGGCACTTCCATGCCTTCCGCGGCCATCTCCTCGATCCACGTCGTGCGCGTGAGCTGCGTCCCGCGCCACGGGTGGCCGCGCTGTTCGAGCTGCATGAGAGTGGCCTGAGCCGTCTCCGGCATGTTCGACTGCTCCATCACCATGAAGCGGCGGACGTCCATGATCGTCGGCACGTGCTCGATGAACACGGGGCAGGCTTCCATGCAAGCGCCGCAGGTCACGCAGTCCCACGTCTGTTCGAAGCCAACGGCGTCGGTAGTCGTCTTCGGCTCGGCCGTCTCGCCGTCGCCGTTTGACGCGGCCCCCTTCTTCATCCAGAAGCGCGCCGGTGGTATCTCGTCGTCCAGCATGTGCCGGATGTCGACGATGTATTGCTTCGGTGAGAGCAGCTTGCCGGTGATGCTCGCCGGGCAGACCTCGGTGCAGCGGCCACACTCCGTGCAGTTGAAGGGGTCGAGCAGCTGCTTCCAGTTGAAGTCAGTGAGCTTGCCGGCGCCGAAGCTCTCGGCCTCCTCGATGTTCTTGATCGGCTGCATCACGCCCGTCGGCTCATATCGGCGCAGGAAGATCTGCGGAACGATGGCGAGCACGTGTGAGTGCTTGGAGTAGGGGAGGAAGCAGAGGAAGCCGAGGAAGTCGATCAGGTGGTTGTACCAGAAGAAGGTGTTGAGCGCCTCCGCCGCCCCCTGAGACATGCCCAGCTCGCCCCATAGCTGGGAGAAGCCGTAGGCGACGTACGAAAGCTCGGGGTTCGCGAACAGTTCGGGGTGGAGGTAGAACTCGAAGCTGTTGACCATGACGTCGGTGACCATCAGCCAGAAGATGAAGAAGAGCGTCATCCAGCCGTCGATGTTGAGCGACATGCGTTTCGGCTTCCAGACCACCCTCTGGAAGACGGCCATGCCGATGCCGACGATGACCAGGATGTTGAAGGTGTCCATCACCGGTCGCAGCACGTCGTAGATGCCGGGCACGAGCGCCTCGAACGAGATGTCGTTGTCGATGCCGTTGAGGAGGAAGTTCACCGTGCGGATCTGGAGGATGATGAAGCCCCACCAGATCATCGTGTGCAGGAGGCCCGAGTACCAGTAACGGGGGCGGGCGACGCGCGCGTTGCCGAGCAGCCACGGTATGAGGCCGGCGACGCGCCAGAAGAGGTGGCTGAGGCGGTTCAGGGGTTGCGCGGCGAAGAGCCAGCGAGCGCGGACGTACATGGACCAGGCGAAGAAGGCCATGAACCCGAAGAAGATGGCGTAGAAGATGATGTTCCCGGGAAACTCGTTCGCTGGCGTCATGTAAGCTCCTGCCGCTCGTCTCCAGACTTGCGCGCCCAATGATAGCGACGGGCGAGAAGGTGGGTCAAACAGCGCATCGAACTAACGGGCTGGAGGCGACGGGCTAAGAGCTCGAGCCTGAGCGCTGGAAGATGAAGCCGGCGCCGACCGCCAGGAGAGCCGTCGACGGCGCCAGTAGCACGGCTAACGAGAACCCGAGGCCGAGGAAGAGACTGAGCATCGCCAGCACCATGACGCCGACGGTCGTGATTCGCAGGACGCGCCGCCGCTGCGGATGGTTGCGCACGACCGAAACCCAGATCGCCGGCAAGAAACACAACCCGATGAAAGCCCAGGCGATCGCCGCGAGACGCGAAACATCTCCAGGATCGATCAGCAGCTCCATCGCCAGCGCGAAGAACATGCCGGCACCGAGTAGGCCGCCGGACGCACCACTGAAGGAGATGCCTCCGCCAGTCGTGCCCTCCGAAGAGGGCGCGGCCTCCTCGCTGACGGGGACGCCGGCGGCCTCCGCCTCCTGGCGTTGCTCCTGGCGTTCGAGCCGCTGCCGGCGATTGCGCCTCCGTCGCGGCATTACGGTCGCATCGAGACCAACGCTAGCCGCTCTTCGCTTCGCCGAACTGCTTGCGGAGGTCGGTCTTGAGCACCTTGCCCACGTAGTTGCGGGGCAGATCATCGACGAAGGCGTAGAACTTCGGCGCCTTGTAGCTGGCCAGGTGCGACTTCACGAACTGCGTCAGGTCGTCTTCACTCGCCTGCTGGCCCGGCTTGAAGACGACGATCGCTTTCACCTCTTCGCCCCACTCGACGTCCGGCACGCCGATGACCGCGGCGTCCTCGACGCTGTCGTGCTGCTGCAGGACGCTCTCGATCTCGCCCGGCGCAATGTTCTCGCCGCCGCGGATGATCAGGTCCTTCGTGCGGCCCGTTATGTAGAGATAGCCGTCATCGTCCATCCAGCCCACGTCGCCCGTGTGCAGCCAGCCCTCCTTGATCGCCTCCGACGTGTCCTCGTCTCGGTTCAGGTAGCCGGTCATCACCCGCGGGCCCTGCGCGACGATCTCGCCCTCCTGTCCGGGCGGCAGGATCTCACCCTCCGGGTCCATGATCATGACCACGATGTCGTCCATCGCCTGGCCGACGGAGCGCAGGCGCTTGAGCGCCAGTTCCCGCGCCTCGCCCTCCTCCTTCGGGATCTGGTGGTCGTCCGGGCCCAGGAACGTGAGCGACGAGGTGCTCTCTGTCTGGCCGTAGGCGTTCATCAGGCCACAGGCCATCACCTCGACGGCCTTCGTCACGACCTCGTACGGCATCGGCGCGGCGCCGTAGGCAACCAGCTTCAGCGAGCTGAGGTCCGTCTCGTCGAAGTCTTCGTGCTCCATGATCCGCTTGAGCATCGTCGGCACGACGAAGCTGTGCGTGACGCCGTGCTCCTGCACAGCCGTGAGCCAGGCGGCCGGCTCGAACTGCGGCAGGATCGCCATCTTGCGGCCGGACCAGACGGTGGAGAGCATCGTCGTGGCGCCGGCGACGTGGTAGAAGGGCACGGAGACGAGCAGCACGTCGGGCTTCTCGGCCGCCGGGTCGACCGGCTCGACGGTGTTCGTGACGTAGACGGACAGGCCGAGGAAGGTGAGGATGACGCCCTTGGGCAGCGCCGTCGTGCCGCTGGTGTAGATGATGATCGTCGGGTCGGCGTCGTCGATCTCGGTGAAGACCTCGTCCGGTTCGTGCGCCGAGAGCAGGTCCTCGTAGTACGGCATATCGCCGGACTTGCTGTCGATGGCGACGAAGTGCTTGACCGTCGTCAGCTCGCCCCGGATCTCGTTCAGGAGGTCGAGGTAGCGCTCGCCGACGAACACGACGGCCGCTTCGGCGTTGTTGCACATGTAGACGATCTCGTCCTGCTTCGCCCGGTAGTTGAGGGGCACGAAGACGCCGCCCAGCCTGGCCGTGGCGTAGTAGGTCTCGACGTATTCCATCGAGTTGAGCGCCATGACCGCGACCTTATCGCCCCGGCCGACGCCCATCCCCTGCAGCGCGTTGACCAGGCGGTTGACGCGCTCCTGCATCTCGGCGAAGGTGCGTGTCTTTCCCTCGCAGACCATCGCCGTCCGCTCCGGGACGGTGGCGGCGGCGATCATCAGGAATTCGCTGGTGTTCATATGCCCTCCCTCTGGCGGCCGGACGTCTGGGCGGAGCCCGGCAGGCTATAACGCTACCGAAAACCGCTGCTGGTTGCTAGTCCCCGCGAGTGCTCCCGGACTTCGGGCCCTTCAGTTGAGATTGACCGGATCCCTCGTGGCGTGTTCTGGGCCCTCAGTCAGATGCTTGAAGTTCACCTCGACGTCGCCGTTCCGCACGCGCACCTCGTAGCGGTCCAGGCCGCGTGGGCACGGCCCGACGTAGCAGACGCCGGTCAGGTCGTAAAGCTCACCGTGGCAGGGGTTCCGGAACCAGCCGGTGTTATCTCTGAACGTGAAGTCTGGCACGAACCCGACTTTGCAGCCGAGGTGCGGATCGATTGTGCTGAGCGTTAGTATCTCGCCGGACTCCAGCAGGACGACGTACGCGTCGCCGTCGACGAACAGCGGGTCGTTGATAGCAAGTGCGTCGGCACGCGCCACGGTGATCCATTCGGAGTCGGCTCCGTCGCTCGGCCAGACGACGGCAACGCCGATCGCGACGAGGGCGATCACAGCGAGCGCCAGAAACGCCAGCGGGACGACGCGGCGGGAGAACCGCCAGCGTCGCGGCGGCGATGGGTTCGCGACAGGTGTGCTTCCCATGGGAAGCCCCTTCTCCGCCTACTGCGGCGGGTTTACGGGATCGCCGTTGTCGGACCTGAAGGCGCCGTGGGGGCCGTCCGCCGGGTCGACGATGATCTCTCCATCGACCATCAAGACGTTGAGGCGGTTGAGCCCGACGTTGCACGGCCCGCCGAAGCAGGCACCCGTGAGGTCGTAGGTCGAGCCGCTGCAGGCGTCGCGGAACCAGCCGGTGACGCCCAGGTGCTCGAAACCGAAGCCGTACGGCAGGCCGCAGCCAGACGCCGGATCGCGGTTGTAGAGCGCCACGAACTCGCCGTCCGGGAGGTGGACGAGCCAGAATCCCTGCTCCTCGAAGTAGACCGGCTCGAGAACAGCGTAGTCGTCCGGTGAGCCGGCGTTAACCGCGGTCGGCGACTGATAGCGGGGCGAAACGATCGTGATCGCGATCAGCGCGATGAGCGCCGCGCCGATCACCAGCGGCACGAGGAGGCCGAAGCGGTTGAGCCAGCGCCAACCGCGTCCGAAAGATGAGATGTGCTCCGTGTCCGTAGTCATTCTTGTCTTCCTATTG
>JADFKG010000006.1 GCA_022565075.1 Chloroflexota bacterium
TGACGGCCTGCAGCGCCGACTCCAGTGCTTCGAGATACGCTGCCTCTTCGGTGGAGGCAGTGCTTGTCGGTTCGCTAGCCCCGTCGTCGTCGTTGCCACCGCAGGCCGCGAGGGTGAGTACGAAGGCAGCGAGCGCGAGACCGGCGAGCAGCGCGAACCAGAGAGCGGCGCTAGGCTTCACAATCGAGGTCAATGCCAACGTCCTCCGTGTCCGCGATCTCCTGGAGCCCCAGGCAGGCCGCGTCGGCCTCGTCAAGGGCGGCGTCGATGTCGCTGTCGAATTCCGCCAACCGGTCGTCCAGTTGCTCGTCCGTTGTGATGTCCGTCAAGTCGTCTTGCAACGCCTCGCCGGCAGTGACTGACACACGCACGGCGTCGATGAAGTCCTGGTGGTGTGCCGCGGCAACGGCCGGCACGTCGAGGTCATCGAGCTGGCGGATCGCCTCGTCGAAGATGGCGTTGATCTCCCCCAGGTAAGTGTCAAGGGCGGCGAGCTGGACGTCCAGCCCAGCGTCGGCCGAGACGTCGTTGAGCGGTTCTTCCGCCTCGCTCGTCGCCTCGTCGGCGTCGTCGAAGGTACGTTGCAGATCTGCGAAGTAGACGGAGACCGCGTCTCCGTCGCCACAGGCGATTGCGACGGACAGCGCGAGGAGGAGGGCGGCGAAGAGTGACAGAGTTGTCGCGACGGGGATCGTCTTCATACGGGGGTGAGTTGCCGCGATTGTATCACCGGATCGCCCCTAGACCACGACCGGGCGGCGTTCCAGGAAGCGGTAGAGCTGCGCCGGGCGGTGGCGGCCCTCACTCTCGTAGCGGCCGGTGGCCTCGACGATGCCGAGCGAGGTGAGACGCTTGCGGAAGTTTCGCTTATCCAGCGCGCGCCCGAGGATCGCCTCGTAGGACTGCTGGAGCTGCGAGAGCGTGAACTCCGGTGGCAGCAGCGAGTAGGCGACGTTGGAGTAGGCGAGCTTGTTGCGCAGGCGGGCCAGCGCGTACTCGACGACGGTGGCGTTCTGGAAGGCCAGCTCCGGCATCTCGTCCACGTGATGCCAGGCCGGCTGCCACTCGTCGCGGTGCGCCAGTTGCGCGCTGCCAGTGTCGACCAGCGCCCAGTAGGCGACGGCCACAGAATCGCGCTCGTCGAGCGCGGAGAAGGTGTACAGCTGCTCGAGAAATACGTCGCGGACGCCGGTCTCGATTTCGAGGCGTCGTGTGGCGGCGTCGACCAGCGATTGGCCTTCGGCGAGCAGGCCGCCGGGCAACGACCAGGCGTCCCGGTGCGGGGGAGCGCTGCGCCGGATGAGCAGCACCTGCAACCGCCCGGCTTCGAGGGTGAAGATGACAACGAGAAGCGCGACGGGCCGGTCAGGCGTGGGAGAGGCGCGGCGCTGGACGTCCGTGCCGGGCTTTCGCGTGGCCATCGGGCTCAGGCGACGGCGGCTACGCCGGCGGTGACTCGGTGGCCCTGTAGCGACCACGGGGTAGTCTTGGCGATGCGGACGTGTACGAACTCGCCGATGGCGGCGCCAGACGGGTAAGCCGGTGCCTCGGCCTTGAAGTGAACGAGCTTGTTCGTGCGGTTGCGGCCGGTGAACGTGCCGTCCTTTTCCCCTTCGACCAGCACCTCCTGGGTTGTGTCGAGGAGTGCGGCGTTGATCTCGGTTGCGATGCGCTTCTGCAGCTCTTCTACGGCGTGGAGGCGGCGCATCTTCTCCTCCTGCGGCAGGTCGTCATCGAGGTTGCGCCAGGCGATCGTGCCGGGCCGGGGCGAGTAGGCCGCGACGTGCACCTTGTCGAAGCGCACCTGCTCCAGCACGTCCATCGTGCGCCCGAACTGCGCCTCCGTCTCGCCACAGAAGCCGACGATGACGTCGGTGCTGAGCGCGGCCTGCGGGACATACTCGCGGATCCGGCCAACGCAGTCGAGGAACTCCTCGATCTCGTAGCCGCGGCGCATGGCGGCGAGCACTGCGTTGTCGCCGGCCTGCACCGGGATGTTGAAGTGTTCGCAGACTTTCGGCTCCTGGCCGACGGAGCGAATGATGCGGTCGGTCATGTCGCGCGGGTAGGAGGTGAGAAAGCGGATGCGCTTGATGTCGGGCAGCGCGGATAGCGAGGCGAAGAGGTCGGCCAGGTCCGGCCGTCGGGACGCGCCGTCGATCTCCGGCAGGTCCTTGCCGTAGGCCTCGACCGTTTGGCCGAGCAGCGTCACCTCGCGCACCCCCCGCGACGCCAGCGAGGCGACCTCGCGTGTGACGTCGTCGACCGTGCGCGACTTCTCGCGGCCGCGGCGGTAGGGGACGATGCAGTAGGTGCAGAACTTATTGCAGCCGTGGACGACCGGTACGAACGCGGTCGGCCCCTTGGGTTCGGGGAAGGTGTCGGGCCAGAACTCGCCGCCCAGGTCGTTCTCGGGCATCAGGTGGCGGATGATGACGTCGAAGTTCTGCGGGCGCGCCCAGACGTCGACGAAGGGGAAGCGCTTGCGCAGGTCGTCGGTGCGGGGGCCGACCATGCAGCCCATGACGGCGATCTGCATGCCTTCACGCGACTCCTTGAGCTTGCGCAGGCGGCCTATATAGCCGGCGGCTCGGTCTTCGGCCTTCTGGCGGACGACGCAGGTGTTGACGACGGCGAGGTCGGCCGCGTCGGGCTTCGGCGTCGGCTCCCAACCCAGCTTGGCGAGGCCGGCGGCGAGCTTCTCGGAGTCGGCCTCGTTCATCTGGCAGCCTTCAGTCCAGATGTGGTATCGCATACCGCTCGATTGTAGCAGGAGGGCCGCAGCGAACGGGTGGGGCGAGTGGCTAGAGGCCGTTCAGGAAGTCGATGAGCGCTTCGTTCGTTTCCTTGGGGCGCTCCTGCTGCGTCCAGTGGCCGGCGCCGGGGAATGAGACGAGCTTGAGGTTGGGCACGAGCTGCTTCATCGGGTCCATCGGCGCGAACGACATGACGCCGTCTGCCTCGCCGTATACGAAGAGCGCCGGGATTTCGATCTTGCGGTCCTGCATCTCGGGCATCTGCTCGTGGTCGATGTCCATGCAGCGATAGCGGTTGATCGGGCCGCGGAAGCCGCCCTTCGTGAACTTTTCGACGTAGTAATCGAGGTCTTCTTCAGTCATCCAGGGCGGCACGCCCTCGATGTCCGGGGCGTCGTCGAAGAGCTTCGAGTCACGCGCCCTGTTGGGCGTCGCCGTTGCGAAGCCGCCGACCTCGCGGGCCTCGCCGGCGGCGCCCCAGGTGAAGAGTCTCAGGGAGCGGCGCACGTCGGCTTCGAACTCGGCCTCGGCGACGCCCGGCTCCTGGAAGTAGAGGATGTAGAAGAACTTGTCCTTGAACATGGCGTCCATCATCTTGAGCGGCGGCACCGGGCCGCGCGGCAGGTATGGAACGCTCATGCCCACGACGGCGCGGTAGCGCTCGGGGTGCAGCGCGGCGGACGTCCAGGCCATGGAGGAGCCCCAGTCGTGGCCGACGATCACCGCCTTCTCCTCGCCGAGGGCGTCGAGCACGCCGAGGTAATCGGCGACCATCTCGCGCATGGCGTAGGCTTCGATCTCATGCGGCTTGTCGGTGTCGCCGTAGCCGCGGACGTCGGGCGCGACGGCGTGGTAGCCCGCCTCGGCGAGCGCGGGCAACTGGTGGCGCCACGAGTACCAGAGCTCCGGGAAACCGTGGACGAGCAGGACGAGCGGGCCCTCCCCGGCTTCGGCTATGTGCATGTTGATGCCGTTGGTCTGAATCGTGCGGTGCGTGATCTCGGTCATGTCGGTCCTTTCAGGAGTGGATCATCTGCGCCATCGTTGTACCGAAGCTCATCCAGTCGGCCGGCTCGGGAAAGGTCCCCGACGCCAGCTTTACCGTGAAGTCGTAGAGCGGTTTGGCGACCGTATCGCGCTTCGTCTGGTACTCCGCCAGCGCTTCGCCCATCGGCCGCTTGCCGCTCAGGCCGGCGTCGACGGCCTGCGCCACGAGTTCGGCGTCGCGGAAGGCGTCGGTGATACCCAGGCCGGTGAGGAAGTCGCGGTGATAGCCGGCGTCGCCGACGAGTGCCCATCCGGAACCGTACGGCACGCGGAAGTAGTTGGGCTGGTCGGCGGTACCGACGAAGCGCTCCTTGCGCTTGCCGGCCCTGACCTCCCGCGCCAGCTCTGGCACGCGGTCGATGACGGCGAGGTAGTTGCCCTCGATGTCCTCGCGGAACTCGTGGAACCCCTCGATCGCCCCTCCGACGGCGATGCAGCTGAGGCCGTCGTGTGTAGGGAAGCTGAGGATGCCGCGGCTGTCCTCGAAGAACCAGATGTGCATCTCCGGGTCGCTGATGCCGCTCCAGTAGGTGTAGTAGGCGAACGTGAGCGTCGGCCTGGTGTCGTACTCCTCCGCCCCGACCTGGCGCGCGACGATGGAGTGCAGGCCGTCGGCGCCGATCACGATCTTCGCGCGCTCTTCGACGGGCGTCTTGTCCTTCGTCTGCCCACGCACACCGACGACTGCGTCGCCGTCCCGGATGAGTTCGCGCACGGAAACGCCCTGGCGAAACTCAGCGCCGGCCTCGACGGCGGCGTCGGCGAGGATCTTGTCCAGGATGTAGCGGCGCGGGCAGATGGCCTCGCTGGGGATCCCGTCCGGCATCGGTACGGGAGGTGGGCTGATCAGTAGGCCGTTGGCGTGAAGATTGGTCTTCGGGATCGCCGGGACGCCGGTTTCCTTCACGCGGTCAAGGAGACCCCAGCGGTGCAGTCGCACGATTCCGGGCAGGTGGATGAAGTGCGTGGACATGATGTCGCTGGGAAACTCGTCGCGGTCGAGGAGGAGGACGTTGTGGCCCGCCCGGGCGAGGAGCATCGCGGTCGGCGCACCGGCACAGCGGGCGCCGACGACTATCGCGTCGTACATCGCAGCGTGAAAGTGGTCTGGTTCAAGGCGGTGAAATGATAGCACGGGGCGTCCCCCCGGCCGGTGTGACTGCGGTCACAGAGGGCGAGCCTCAGGTCAGTAGCCTAGAGCGGCGCCGTCGGAGCGCGGGTCGGCGGCGGCGACGAGGTGATCTGGTTCGACGAGAATGCCGTGGGCGTGTCCAGCCTGCTCCGGCATGGCCATCGGCTGTGCGCCGAGGTCCGGGAGGCCGACTTCGGCGAGGAGGCCGCCGCCGTCGCCGAATCGCCAGCGCGGGGCGGCGATCGCCTCGCCCAGCTCCTGGCCGGCGACGAAGACACGGGCGAGCAGCTGGAGGTGCACCTGGATCTGCGCCTCGCCGCCCATCGTGCCGAAGACGAAGCGCGGGCGGCCGTCCTTCAGGGCCATCGCCGGCGCCAGCGTGTGGACGGGCTTCGCGCCGGGCCGATACTGGTGCGGCTCGAAGTAGGCGCCACGGTTCTGGAGGAGCACGCCCGTGCCCGGGATCGTAACGCCGGAGCCGAACGCCTGGTAGAGGCTCTGGTTGAGGCTGACCGCCATGCCGTCGCGGTCCATGGCGCAGAGGTAGATCGTGTCGCCATCGCCGCGCGCGGGGTCGAGCGCCCGGATCAGCCGGCGGTGCCACTCCGCGTCGTCGGGCGAAAGCTCATCGAGCGGTTCCAGGCAGTCGAGCGCCTTGAGGGCGAGGTGCCCGCGGCTGTTCGGTGGCATCTCGCAGACGTCGAGGTCGCGCCACCGCGTGCGGACGGGCTCGACCCACTCCGCCTTGTGTTCCGTGAAATCGTCGGGAGTGAAGGGGGCCGGGGCGCACTTGCCCACGCGGTCGTAGAAGTCGTCGAAGTGGTCAAGCGTCTCGGCGAGGTCGGTCTGGACGAGCGGGTCTGGCGCCAGGTAGATGCGCTCGGTCTCCGGGTCGCGTTCGAGGAGCGGGCGCGCCATCTCGGTAATCTTCTTCAGGCCTGGTGCGCGGGGGACGCCACGCCGCGCGTAGTCGATCGCTGGCTGCGCGAGGTCGGTTAGGTCGCGGGAGGCGAAGCGTTCGTGCAGAGCGCGCAGTCCGGCGACGCCACCGGGTACGGTGACCGACCCGATGCCGCGTCCCGGCACCTTTTCCCGCACTTCGGCCGCGGCGGGCAGGCGCCCGGTTGAGTTGAGGCCGTGGAGCTTGCCTTCGGCCCAGACCATGGCGATGAGGTCGCCGCCGAGGCCGCACATGTGCGGATAGACGACGGCAAGCACGAGGTTCATGGCGATGGCGGCGTCGGCGGCGTTGCCTCCGGAGGCGAGGACCGAGAGGCCGGCGGAGGAGGCGAGGTAGTGGGGCGAGGCGACGGCGGCGTTAGGGAAGGTTGGGGCGGGCATGCGCCGATTGTAGGCAGCGGGAACAAGGAAGGGAAGAGTGACGAGCGCCGTAGGCGCAGTCCAGCGGCGTTTGATCATCTCCCCGAACGTATACTGGAAGGGATGACCGAAGACGCCATTCCCGGCGCGGCAGAGGACGACGACTCGCCGATTCCCGAGCATCCGGTGCAACAGCGCATCGTCCTCGACATGCCGTCGTGGGTACCGACCGACAAGGTACCGCGCGGCGTGCTCATCGGCGGGTTGATCTTCATCCTGCTGGCGGCGTTCCTCGGCACGTCGATCCCGGTGGCGTTCGGCTGGCTGGGTGAGGAGCAGTTCAACGATTTCGGCTACGTCGGCATCTTCGCGGCGAACTTCCTGGGCACGGCGACCGGCTTCATTCCGGTACCGGGGCTGACGGCCGCTGGCCAGGCCCTGATCATCGCCGGGGCCGACTCGCTATACGTGCCGGGTGTGGTCGTGGCCGGCTCGCTGGGCATGACGCTGGCGGAGTCGACGGCCTACCTGGCCGGCGCCATCGGGCGCGGCCTGGCGGAAGAGCGCCAGATGCCTGTGAGAGGGCGGTTGGGCGAGTGGATGCACCGGGCCGCGGGCTGGATCGACTGGATGATGGAGCGCTACGGGTTTGGGACGCTGCTCGTGCTTTCGGCGATCCCCAACCCGTTCTTCGAGTTCGCCGGGATCACGGCCGGCGCGGTGCGCATGAACTTCTGGCGGTTCCTCGTCGCGGTGGGCGTCGGCAAGACGATCCGGGTGATCCTTCTGGTGACGGTGGGCAAGGCGCTGGTCGACTGGGTTATCGGGGTTTTCTAGCCGTTAGGTCGCCAGATCGCCATCCGCAGCTTCCTTTGATCGCGCGGTGGTCTGGCCGGCAACGACTCCGCGTCGCCAGCCTTGATCATCGCAGCAGTCCAGGCGCAGGCCAGAGCGTCTATGTAGTCTTCGAGGTCGCAGAGCCCGCGCAGGGCGGATGAGAGTTCGGGTGTGCTTGGCAGATCAGAGAAGGTGCGACGCAGGATACTCCAGCGTTCGGTACGTCCTTCGCGAGTGCCTTTGCGATTGGCCATAGCGTGGCCACCGTTCATCGCCGCGAATGAGACTTCGGGGTGGGCTTCATAAACGCGTCGCTCGAGTGCACGTTTCATCAGGTTGTCGACTTCCCGGATCTTGGGGCCGATCCAGAACGCTTGCTGACTGATGGCCTGGCCCTCGGTCACGCGGCGACTCGCGCTACACGCTTTTCTGTACTTGCCCTTTCGGCCCGTCAACGTAAGAATCTGCCGCACGGGAGGTGGGAAGACGCTGCTTCCTCGTGGCCGGCCCAGATACTTTCGCGCTTCGCGGTCGCAGTCGCGGCCACCCGGGCCCTCCATCAGGCCGATCGGCACGTCGATGGCAATCGTCGTCCGTCGGAACGTGGTCAGGACGTCGCGGAACGTGTCGTAATGGAAGGGTGTAACGGCGTGCGTCTTCGTGTCGATCTTGACGACGCACCAGCCGTGTGGGCAGCCGTCGATGCCGAGGACGGTGGGCATGTGGGCATTGTAGCGCGACGCGTTCTAGCCGGCGAAAGAGTAGCCGAGACCGCGTTTGGTCAGGATCATCTCCGGCTTGCCGGGATCGTTCTCGATCTTCTGGCGCAGGTACCAGACGTAGAGCTTGACCTGGTTGCGGTCGCCGGCGTAGTCGGAGCCCCAGACGTGGGTGAGGATCTGGTCGTGGGAGAGCACCCATCCGCGGCGGTCGATGAAGTAGGTCAGGAGCTTGTACTCGGTACCCGTCAGCTGCACTGGCTCTCCGTGGACAGAGACATCGCAGCTGCGCAGGTCCACCGAGAGGCCGTTTCGCTTGTAAACCCAGCGCCCCTCGTCTGAATTCGAGGTCCTATTCTGGATGGTGTTCAGACGTTCGGTCAGCTCGTGTCCCTCGTACGGCTTGGCGAGGAAGGCGTCGACGTTGAGTTCGAGGGTGCGCGAGGCGTCCTCGTTCGTCGCCTTAGAGGCGGTAACCAGGACCGGCGTGTCCGACAGTTCGCGGATGCGCTTGATGACCGTCCAGCCGGACATGTCGCTGATCTCGAGATCGACAATCACGATGTCCGGGTGCAGGTTGAAGAACTGGCGCAGGCCGGTCAGCCCGTCGTCGGCCTCGGCCGTGTCGTAGGCGCTGGCCGACAACAGCTCTGCGGTCCGGGCGCGAGCGTCCGGATCGCTATCGATGATTAAGACGAGTATTCTGCCGAGCATGCGCGGGGTCCTTTCCAGGGGCGGGTACGGTTCCGCACATAAAGTGATGCGCTTGTCGCACAACTCGTCGTGCGCAATCGGGGTTGCATGAGTGTTAAACCGGCCAAAAAGCCCGGCGTTACGGCGCGTCTTGACAACATCTGAACCGCTGCCCGCCATCTTCTGACGCTCTTCTAACGATTCTCGGACCGCGGCCCAACTTTACCCAAACTTTACGGAGCTAACTTCGGAGGCGTGAAAGACGCGATAACCGTGGTCGGCGGCGGCTACGTTGGCCTGATTACGTCGGCCTGCTTCGCCCGCCTCGGCCACCAGGTGTTCTGCCTGGAGATCGACCACTCCCGCGCCGAAGCGTTACAGGACGACCGCCTGCCGATCAAAGAGCCGGGGCTGGCCGAGGTCTGGGAACGTGGCCGCGCGGCCGGTCTGCTGAAGGTGACGCGGAGCTACCGCGAGGCGATGAAGCAGAGCGGCTTCGTCTTCCTGGCGGTCGGTACGCCGGCGAAGGCGAACGGTTCCGTCGACCTGCGACAGGTGATTTCGGCGGTGCGCAGTGCGGCGACGAACGCCAACGGCGAATCACCGGTGATGGTGCTCAAGAGCACAGTGCCTCCGGGAACGGCGGAGCTGGTCGCGGACGTCTGGCGCGAATATCGCCCGGACGATGATCTGCGCGTCGTCTCCAATCCTGAGTTCCTGCGTGAGGGCCAGGCCGTGTTCGATTTCATGAGGCCGGCCCGTATCGTGGTCGGCGCTGATGAGCGCGAGACGGCGGAGTTGGTGGGCGCGCTCTACGCGAAGCTGCGCCGGCCCGTGATCTATACCAGCACCCGGACGGCGGAGATGATCAAGTACGCCTCCAACGCCTTCCTCTGCACGAAAGTCAGCTTCATCAACGAGCTGGCAGCTATCTGCGAAGAGATCGGCGTCGACGTCGTCGACGTGAGCGAAGCGCTGGGCATGGATCCGCGCATCGGCAGCTCGTACCTCGGCGCCGGGCTCGGCTGGGGCGGCAGCTGTCTGCCGAAGGACATCGGTGGGCTGATCTGGTCCGCATCACGGATGGGCGTGCACACGCCGGTCCTTTCGGCGGCTGTGAAGATCAACAAACGCCAGGTGCGACTGGCTGCGGCGAGACTGGAATCGCTGATCGGCGACCTGAACGGTAAGACGATCGCCGTCTGGGGGCTGGCCTTCAAGGCGAACTGCGACGACATCCGCGAGTCACCGGCGCTGGCGCTGATCCGCCAGCTGGGTGATTACGGCTGCAAGATTCGCGCCTATGACCCGGTGGCGATGGATGCGTGCGCGAAGCTCTTCCCCGAGGTTGAGTACTGCGCGGGCCCGTACGAGGCCGCCACCGGCGCCGACGCGATCGTGCTGGCGACTGCCTGGAGCCAGTTCGGATCGCTGGACTTCGACCGCCTGCGCACGCTCGTGCAGCGGCCGCTGATCCTTGACGGACGCAACTTCCTTGACGGCGAGGCGGCGACGGACGCCGGCTTTATCTACGTCGGCATCGGCCGGGCCGTTGCCGGACCGGACTTCGAACCCGGCAACCGTGATCTCCTTCCGCACCTGCGGCCCGCCAGGCGCAGGGCCAAGACGAGGAGCGCATAGTGGATTACCCCCGCACGGAAACGCAAGGAGCCGATCTCTCGCTCGAAACGGGCTCGGCTCTCAAGCGGGCGATGGACGTTGTGCTGTCGCTGGTCGCGCTGATGGCGCTGTTGCCGCTGCTGGCGGCGATCGCGATCGCGATCAAGATCGATTCGCCCGGCCCGGTGCTGTTCAAGCAGGAGCGGCTGGGGCGAGGCCGGAAGCCGTTCACGATGTACAAGTTCCGCAGCATGGGCGCGGACTCCGGCGACGCGCTGCACCGCGAGGCGGTGAAGCGAACGGCCGAGAGCAAGCGCCGCGAGATCGGCGTCTTCAAGTCGCTGGAGGATCCGCGGGTGACGGCAGTCGGGCGGTTCATCCGCACCTGGAATCTGGACGAGCTGCCGAACCTTCTGAACGTCCTGCGCGGCGAGATGAGCATCGTCGGCCCGCGGCCGGCGCTGGACTACGAGCTGCCGTACTACAAGGACTGGTTCTTCCGGCGTTTCTCCGTTCGTCCGGGGCTTACGGGGCTCTGGCAGGTGAAGCGCGCCGACGCTGAAGACTTCGACGAGATGATCCGCATGGACGTGGATTACACGGAGCAGATGAGCGTCTGGCTGGACCTCAAACTGATCGCGCTAACGATACCGTCAATCATCAGGGAGAAGGGGACATTCTGATGGCACCCGAAAACAGGATCAAGGTTGGCCTCGCCGGTTGTGGCTACTGGGGCAGCAAGCACCTGCGCGTGCTGAACGAGCTGCCCGATTGCGAGCTGACCGCGGTGTGCGAACCGTCGGCGGAAAACCTGGGCAAGGTCTCGAAGGCCTTTCTCCCGGAGTTCATCACGGATGACTTCGACGAGATGCTGGAGAGCGACATCGACGCCGTGGTGATCGCGGCGCCGGCGCGGCTGCACTATCCGCTGGCGAAGGCTGCGCTTCTCAAGGGCAAGCACGTTCTGACGGAGAAGCCGTTCGCGACAACGAGCGAGCACGCGCTGGACCTGGCCGAGACGGCTACGGCGCTGGGGCTGACGGTGATGGTCGGTCACACTTACGTCTTCCACCCGGCCGTGCAGTACCTCAAGGAGCTGGTGAAGAGCGGTGATCTGGGAGACCTGCTTTACGTGCACGCGGCGCGGCTGAACTTCGGTCTGCTGCAGCCGGATGTGGACGTGCTCTGGGACCTGGCGCCGCACGACCTTTCGATTCTCGCCTACCTCCTGGAGGAGGAGCCGATGGTGGCGGGCGCGCGCGGCGCGGCGCGGATCAACCCGAACCTGGCCGAGGTGGCCCATCTGGACCTCGAGTTCATGGACGGGCTCTTCGCGCACATCCACGTCAGCTGGCTGGAGCCGGTGAAGGTGCGGCGGCTCACGATCATCGGCTCCAAGAAGACGGTCGTCTACGACGACGTGGCACCGGGCGAGATGATTCGCATCTATAACAAGTCGATCACGCTTGGCGAGCGCACCGGTGAGAACGGATTCGCGCCGCCGACCTACCACGATGGCGACATCACAGTGCCGTTCGTGAAGCAGGACGAGCCACTGAAGCTGGAAGACGCACACTTCATGGACTGCATCCGAACGGGCGCCAGGCCGCGCAGCGACGGCTGGCAGGGGCTCAAGGTCGTGAACATTCTGGAGTCCGCCTCCCGGTCGCTCTACAACAGCGGTTCGTTGGAGGACCTGACACCGCGCTACTACTTCCAGACGAACAACGGCGCCGCCGAAGAGGGAGGCAACGGTCACACGAGGGCAAATGGCCGCGTCAACGGTATGGACAGGCGCACGAACAGCCGCGGCCGGGCCGGTCGCAGGAACGGCACTCGGGCACTAACGAAGGGTCAGGTCCGAGAATGAAGAATATTCCCCTGGTAGACCTCCGCGGGCAGTACGCGCCGCTTCAGGAGGAGGTCAAGGAAGCGATAAGCGCCGTTCTGGACGGTATGAACCTCTTCCTGGGCGAGAACGTGTTCCAGCTGGAGAGCGACTTCGCCGCGTTCTGCAACGCCAAGCACGCCGTCGGTGTGGGCTCCGGGACGGACGCTCTCTACCTCGGTCTTCGAGCGCTGGGCGTCGGGCCGGGGGACGAAGTGATCACGGTCCCCAACACGTTCATCGCGACGGTGTCAGCGATCAGCATGGCGGGCGCGAAGCCGGTCTTCGTCGACATCGATGCCGGCACGTATCTCATGGACACGTCGAAGATCCAGGCGGCGATCACCGAGCGGACGAAAGCGCTGCTTCCCGTCCATCTCTATGGACAGCCCGTGGCGATGGACAAGGTGCGCATGCTGGCGAAGGAGCACGGGCTGGCGGTCCTTGAGGACGCTTGCCAGGCGCACGGCGCGGAGTATCGCGGCGCCCGCACGGGCACGCTGGGCGACGTCGCGGCCTACTCCTTCTACTACTCGAAGAACATTGGTGCGTACGGTGAGGGCGGCGTCGCTGTCACGGACAGCCGCGACATCGCGACGCAGCTCCAGCTGCTGCGCAACCATGGATCGTCGACCCGCTATCAGTCCGTGCTCTACGGCATGAACTCGCGGCTGGACGAGATACAGGCGGCGGTTCTGCGGATCAAGCTGCGCCACCTGGAGCGATGGAACGAAACACGGCGGGCGCTGGCGGCCGAGTACAACAGGCGGTTGGCCGGCCTGCCCGGCGTGACCACGCCGGTCGAGGCGCCGGACGCCAAGCACGTGTACCACCTGTACGTCATCCGCGTCCAGGAGCGCGACGAGCTGCTGGAGTGGCTCAAGAGGCACGGCGTACACGCTGGCATCCATTACCCGGTACCGATCCACCTGCAAGAAGCCTGCCGCGACCTGGAACACAGAGAAGGCGACTTCCCGGTGGCGGAGAGGGTAGCGAAGGAGATCATCTCGCTGCCGATCTATCCGGAACTGACGATCGAAGATCTGGACTACATCTGCCAGACGATTGGCGATTTCTTTGACGACGAGCGGACCGAGCGGCCGAGAGCGGCGGCGGCGTCCGAAGGAGGGACGGGGAAGTGATTCCAGACCACTACTGGCGCATCCTCAGGAACTGGTACTTTCTTATCGGTGGCTTTGCGCTGGCCTGCGCGCTAATCGCCGCGGCGGTGCTGCCGTCGCTGCTCAACGGCGGCGACAGGGGATACAGCTCCTCGGTGACGCTGGGCGTCACGCGCATGGTCTCGTTCAGCGGCACGACCGCCGCCGGCCAGGGCGACAGCGAGGCGATGGCCAGCTATACAACCAGCATCGCAGAGCGGGGCTCTTCGCCGCAGTTCATTTCGACTCTCAAGGACGCGCTCGCAGCGGAGGGTGTGACCCTGAACGGCGATCCGAGCTTCACGGCCAACGAGGGCTTGTTCCGCATCACGATCGAGGCGACGGCCGACGTGCCGAACGACGCGCAGGTGATCGCCGACACTGCCGCCGAGCAGCTGATCGCAGACACGACGGCCGAGGAAGGCCGCATCGCGCTGTCGCTGACGTCGACCAGCGATCAGCAGGAAACGGAGCTTCTGGCGCGGCTCTCCGTCGTCTACGCGGACCGGCTCGATCGGCTGCTCGAGCTGAACGAACCGGACGTGCGTAAGGCGCTGGAGGTGTGGATAGGCCGCGGCGTGAGCGCATCCCTGAGTGCGGACTACGTCAGGCTCGTGGAGGACGTGGCGCGGCTGTCGGCCGATCCTCAGCTGGCCGTCCTCAACACGGAAGCTGAAGCGCTCGAATCGCAGCTGGCGGAGATCTCGGCCGCGAGGCGCGACTTCTCAACAGAGCTGCTGCAGGGTGACCCGGTGTCGATCGTGACGCCGGCCGAGACGGTGCTCTTCGCACCGGGAACGACGCTCAAGGCCCGCGACAGCGCCGTGATGGGGCTGCTCGTCGGCCTGGTCCTCGGCTGGATCGGGGCCAACATGCTCGAGTCGATGCAGCTGAACCTGCGGATGAAGAAGCACCGCGACGAAGAATGGGACACGAGTCTCAGCAGCGCCGGGAGTCTCTTCAGCGATGACTGAGCACGTCATGGTTACCGGTGGCGCTGGGTTCATCGGCTCGCACCTCGTGGAGCGGCTGGTGGAGCGCGGCGAGCGGGTGGTTGTGCTCGATAACTTCGATCCGTACTACCCGGAGGCCGCAAAGCGATCAAACATTGAGCGCTCTTTGGCGAGTGGCCTCGTGACGCTGGTAACGGGTGACGTTCGTGACGCCGAGGCTCTGCGCGCCGCCATCACGGACCATGGCGTGACCCGGGTGGTTCACCTGGCGGCGCGGCCGGGCGTGCGGCTCTCGTTGGAGGAGCCCGAGCCCTATCTGGACATCAACGTTAGCGGGACGCTCAACCTGCTCAAGGCCTGCCGCGATCACGGCGTGCGCAAGGTCGTCTTCGCCTCGTCGTCTTCGGTCTACGGCGGTACGAGCCAGCCGGCCGACGAAGAGACGACGCCCTGCCGTCCGCTCTCTCCCTATGGGGCGAGCAAGGTGGCGGGGGAGGCGCTGTGCTCGTCGTTCGCGGCAAGCGATGGGCTGGACATCGTGGCCCTGCGTTTCTTCACCGTCTACGGGCCGCGTCAACGGCCGGACATGGCGATCAGCCGCTTCACGCGGATGATCGCCGGCGGCGAAGAGGTGCCGGTTTACGGCGACGGGACCAGTCAACGCGACTACACGTACGTATCGGACGTTATCGACGGCGTTGTGGCCGCGATCGACACGCCCCTGCGCGGCTACCGCGTGCTCAACCTGGGCCGCGGGGAACCGATCGTCCTGCGCGACCTGCTCAACAACCTCGAAACCGAGATCGGGCGGGAGGCGCGACTGCGTCACCTGCCCGAGCAGCCGGGCGACCCGCGGAGCACCTGCGCCGACATCAGCCGCGCACGGGCGATGCTTGGCTACGAGCCGAGCGTTGCGGCCGCCGACGGCGTGCGCTTGTACACGCAGTGGTACCTGGAGATGAACCGTGACCGTATCGGCAGTCGCTGAGCGAGTCGAAGAGGCGCCAGCTGCCAAGCTGGAGCTTACTTCGACGGCGGCGCTTCTCTTCGGGGCGAACGCGGCGCAGTACGTGATCATCGGCGTCACCGGCGTCATACTGGCGCGCGGACTGGGGCCCGATGGGCGCGGCATCTATGGCCTGATCAACGAATCAGCGCTCGTCATGGCGGCGTTCCCTGGCGCGGCGCTGGAACTCGCCGGCATCTATCTGATCGGCAAGCGGCGCTACAGTCTGCAGACCGTCTTTTCGAACACGCTCAGTTGGGGCCTCGCCCTCGCCGCTCTCTGCCTGCTCCTCATTCCGGTCGTCTTGCTCACGGGTCAGACAGTCTTCGGAATGTCGAGCGTGGAGATCTCGGTCGCTCTCCTTGGGGCGTCGATGATCACGGTCGGCGACGGCTCACGCGAGTATCTGCTGCCGCTGAACCGGCCGCTGGCGTACACGGGGCTGACGCTCATTCCACCGATTATCCGTTTTGGCGGAGTTGTCCTGGTCGTGCTCACGGTCGGCCTGTCCGTCGACCGGGTCGCCGTTATCTGGCTGATCTCGCTGGCGGCGCTGCTGTGCTTCACGATCGCGACCATGACACGCCATGTAAGCTTCCGGCCGAGCGTGAACTGGAAGGCGATGAGGGCACAGGTATCGTTCGGCAGCCGCAGCCACTTCGGCTGGATCTTGCAGGCGCTGAACCATCGCCTCGATGTCTTCATGATCGCCGCCATGCTTGGCACCGGCGGCGTTGGCCACTATCTGGTCGGCGTGAACCTGGCCGAGCTGACGTGGTGGGTGCCGCTGGCGCTGGGGACCGTGCTCTTCCCGAAGGCCTCGGCGATGGACTCAAAGAGCAACTTCGAGATGTCGGCGACGGCCTGCCGCCGGACGCTCGTGGTGACGTTGCTGGCGGGCCTCGCACTGTTGGCGATCGCACCGACGGCGATACCGCTCGTTTACGGCGGCCAGTTCGTGCCGAGCGTGACCGTGTTCCTGATCCTGCTGCCTTCCGGGCTCTTCTACACCATCCACAAGGTTCTGGGCTCATCGCTCTCCGCGCACGGCATGCCGCAGGCGACGCTGTACGCCGGGCTGGTCTCGCTGCCGCTGACGGTGGGCTTGAACGTGCTGATGATCCCGCGCTGGGGGATCACGGGCGCTGCGATCGCATCCGACATCGCATACGCCGTGAATGCGGCGGTGATCCTGGTGCTGTTCGTGCGCGCGTCCAGGCTTCCGTTGCCGCAGATACTGCTCTTCAACGGGTCGGACTTTAGAGTGGCACGCGAGAACCTGAAGACGAAGGTGCTGGACCGCCTGCGCAAGAACGACGGCAGGAACGAGGAGGACCTCTAATGACGAAAGTTACCGTGGCCATCGCCACCTACAACATGGCGAACTACCTGACGGCAGCGATCGACTCCGCGCTCGCACAGGATCAGGACGATGTCGAGATCGTGGTCGTCGACGACGGGTCGACAGATGACACGCGCGAGGTAGTGAGCCGCTACGGGCGAAAGGTGCGTTACGCGTACCAGGAAAACGCCGGGGTCGCCAACACGTACAACCGGGCGCTGGAGCTGGCGAAGGGCGACTACGTGCACTTTCTCGACGCCGACGATGTCCTGACGCCGAGTGTTCTCCGCCGGCTGGCCGCTCTTCTTGATGAGTCGCCGAGCGCCGGCCTGGCCCATGGCGAGGCGCTGGTGATGGACGCTGGCGGCAAAGTCTGCGGGACGCGCGCCGCGCCTGCCTCGTACGACGGGCGCAGGGTTATCCCGTCCGCCGAGGCTTTCAAGGAGCTGCTGCGCGGCTGCCACATTACGAGCAGCGCGGTGATGCTCCGCAAGGCTGTTCTCGGCAAGGTGACGCCGTTCCGGCAGAAGTCCGTTCCCGGAGAAGACTGGGACATGTGGCTGCGCGTGTCGGCTGAGTACGACGTGGCGCACCTGCCGATCTCAGCCTGCTACTACCGCGTTCACGACTCCAGCATCACATCGGCCTACACCGTCGAGCGCGTGATGCGCTCGCACCTGTACACGCTGGACACGATCTTCGGGAACCCGACGTTTCGATACGCACACCTGCGCAACTACGCCTACGCCTGTCTCGACCGTACGATCGCGCGCGTTGCCGCCCGGGCGAGGGAGCGGGGGCGCTTCGTCGCCGAGCTGCGAAAGGCCCTCGTGCGGCAGCCGTCGATCGCGCTCGAAGGGGCGACCGTGGCGACCCTCGTCGAAGGGTTGAAGGCGATGGTGCCGACGCCGGTGATCGAGGCCGGGAAGCGGCTACGCGGCGGCATCGCGACGAGGATGATCTCGCTGTGAGCACTCCCAAGGTGAGCGTCGTCATCCCCACCTACAACCGGGCGCATCTGATCGGCGAGACGCTTGAGAGCGTGCTGGCGCAGACCTTTGGCGACTACGAGATCGTGGTCGTCGACGACGGGTCGACCGACGACACTCGTTCCGTCGTGACGAGGGTTGCGCCACAGGCCCGCTACATCTACCAGGAGAACACGGGCATTCCCGAGGTGCTGAACGTCTGCATACGCGAGGCGCGCGGCGAGTACATCCAGCACCTGGGGTCGGACGACGTGCTGATCGAGGACACGCTGGCCCGCTCGGTGGCGTTGCTTGACGCGCACCCGGAAGTGGCGCTGGTGCACGGCGCCGCCTGGCTCATCGACGGGGCCAGCGAGCGCTTGTCGATCTCGCGGCCGGACTTTGCGACGGGCGACTACATTCGCTGCGGACGCGAGGAGATCCGCGACCTGCTCTTCTCCAACCACATCGTCGCGCCCACGGTGATGGCGCGCCGCCAGGTGATGCTGGCGACGGGCCTCTTCGACGCCCGCTTCGGCCTGTACGAGGACTGGAACCTCTGGACGCGAATCGCCAAGAAGCACGACATAGCCTACAGCCACGAGCCCCTGGTCAACTATCGCGTGCACAGCGGGCCTTCCGGGAGCATCTTCCACACGGCCTCCACGGGCGACATCGACCGTTACCGCCGGATGCACCTGGACGAGGTACTCAACGATCCCTCGCTGCGCGATGTCTATGCGGGTGTCAAGCGCAAGGCGCTGGCTCTTCACCACATGGTCGTTGGCAAGCGCGGGTGCGAGACCGGCGAGATGTGGTACGCGAGGCGCTCAGCCGTAAAGGCCGCCTTGTCGCACCCCTCTGCCGTACCGGACGCTGTGCAGCTGTTCGCGCGGACCCTCGCTCCGACGACGCTCGTGAACTTCGTTCGCCGGCGCCGCGAGATGCGCGCGCAGAAGCTCACGACATCGGGCGCGACGACGCAGGGAGCACCGGAGTAGCGATGGGAGTCCTGTCGTCCGTTGGCGACCTGCGCAACCGCTGGCTGCTGCGTTCGTTCGTGCGCCGCGGGCTGACGCTGGGTCACGACGTGCGCATCATCGGCAGGCCGGAATTCGGCGACGAACCGTACCTGATCACGATCGGCGACCACGTCACCGTTTCGACGCATGTGGAGTTCGTCACTCACGACGGTGCGACGTGGGTCTTCCGCGAGCGGCCGCAGTACCGGGGTCTGCAGCGTTTCGGGACGATCGAAATCGGCAACAACTGCTTCATCGGCACGCGCTCGGTCATCCTGCCGGGCGTGCGCATCGGCGACAACTGCGTCGTCGGCGCCGGATCAGTCGTGACGCGGTCGGTGCCGAAAAACACCGTCGTGGCGGGTGCACCGGCACGCATGATCTGCACGTACGACGAGTACGTGGAGCGCACAGCGGCGCGCTGTCGCTACTTCCCGCCGGAGGTGGCGGACGATCCGCACCGCCTGCGCGAGGCCCTGCTTGCAACGCCGCTGGACGCTGCCTCTGACGAGGTGGTCGGCGAACAGGTGCACAGGTGAGTTCGCCCGCAGTGCCCCTGCCGTTTCCACGGCTGCGGCTGCCCGACTGGGAAGTGCCGTGGTACGCGCTGGCGCCGCTGCTGTTGATCCCGCTCATCGGTGGATCGCCGGGGGCGTTGAACAACATACTCTTCGCCGTCGAGGTGCTGCTGCTAGCGGCGGGGACGCGCCGTGCAGTCTGGATCCCGGCGGCGCTGATCGTCTCCGAGATGACGTCTTCGAACTACATGCACGAGATCGGCGGCCTGGAGATGAGCAACCGGCTGCTCCTGAGCTTCCTCGCGTTCCTCGTCGTCATGCCGTACCTCACGCGCCGGATCGAAGTCGGCACGCGGGGCGCCGTGACGATCGGTCTCGCCTGCGCCTTTCTGGTACTGACGACGTTCGTGGACATGGTGCTGGTGGACTACGGCGCGACGCTGGAGTTTCTGCGCTTCACCGCCACCGGCATCTTCCTGATGGTGCTGATCCCGATCTCGATCCGGGACAAGGACGACGTCCTGGACCTGGGCAAGGTGCTGCTCGTGATCGCCGGCCTGGCGGCGGTGGTTGCCATCTTCCAGAACGCCTCCGGCTCGCTGGGGACGCCGCTGTACGAGGTCATCCCGCACGCCGGCGCGGCCGGCGATCTCGCGTCCTGGGACAACCGGGCGCTGGCCCTCTCCGAGAACCCGATCCTCGCCAGCAACGTGCAGATGGTCGTCGGTCTCTTCGCCCTCGGCGTCGTACTGCTGGCGCCGATCTCACCGCAGACGAAGCGACTCGTGATGCTGCTCATTCTCCTGATGGCCGCGGCGTCCTACCTGACGTTCACGCGGTCGTGGGTGCTTTCCGCCGGCGTTGCGCTGGCCGTGCTGGCCACCTTCTATCGCGGGAAGTACTGGCGCGAGTTCCTTGTGGCGGTGGTCGTCGGAGCGTCCGCCTTCTGGTACGTGAGCGGCGTGCAGGAATCGCGATACTCGCAGACGATCGCCGACGATAGCAGCGCGGCTGCGCGACCCGTCCTCTGGGAGCTGAGCCTGAACATCGCGACCGACAACCCCTGGTTCGGCATCGGCTACGACCAGTTCCGCGAGGTCTCGCCCGAATACACGGCAACCGTCTCGCAGACCGCCCTGGAACGGCAGAACGCCGCCGAAGTGATCGGAAAGGAGAACCCTCATAACGACGCGCTGAACGTCTGGGTGTCATGGGGCTTCTTTGCGCTGATGATCTACGTCGCGCTTGGCGTGGTGGTCGGCCTCAACTTCATCTACGTCTATCGAAACGCCGCGGACCAGGTGATTCGGGGACTGGCGATGGGAGGCCTGGCAGCGATCATCGCCTATGAGACGAACTCTATGTTTCACAACTTCATCGAGAACTCGCTGGTCTTCTGGATCATCGCCGGGTTCTCGCTCGTACTACCGAAAGTCGACAGACCCCCGATCATGACCGGCGGGCCGTTCTCCAGGCTCCTGCGGAACAGTCGGGACGCCATGTGGAAAGAGCCCGAGAAGGTTCCCCGATGATCCGTAAGAAGCTGAACGTCTGCCTGCTCGTCAACGACCTGCGTTACGGCGGCGCCGAGCGTCAGCTCGTCGAGCTGGCGCGCGGCCTGGACAAGGACCGCTTCAACCCGCTCGTCGTGACGCTCTATCCGGGCGAGCCGCTGGAACGCGAGCTGCGGCACGCTTTCGGCGTCGAGCTGGTCTCGCTGGAACGCAAGGGAAAGTGGGACTTTGGCGCTCTGCGGCGGCTGTCGAGGCTGCTGCGGAGCAAGGACGTGCACATCATGCAGCCGTTTCTGACGCCGTCGACGGCGTTCGGCCTGAGCGCGGCGATCATGGCGCGAACCCCGGTCAAGATCGCCACCGAGCGCTGCGGCGTGCGCTTGAACACGAGCGTCGGCAACAAGCTCTACCGCTTCGTGGAGGACCGCCTGACGCGTTTCGCGGACGCCGTCGTGCCGAACAGCGAGGCCGGGCGCGACTACGTGCTTTCGCGCGGCATCGACGAGGACAAGGTGCGCGTGATCTACAACGGTGTCGCACCGGAGCGCACGACCTGCCTGCCGGACGACCGGGCCGCGGTGCGCGCCTTGTTCGGCATCCGGCCGGACGAGCCGGTCGTCGGTATCGTCGCCAGCCTGACGCCGGCGAAGGACCACGAGACGTTCCTGCAAGCCGCCGCGATCATTCGCACCCACGTGCCCAGCACGCGCTTTCTGATCGTCGGCGACGGCCCGCTGCGACCGCAGCTCGAGGAGCGGGTGCAGGAGCTCGGCCTCAGTGATGCGGTCGTCTTCGCGGGGCACCGGGCGCAGATCGCGCCGTTTATCGGGACGATGGACGCAGCCGTCCTGTCCTCCTGTGACCACGAAGGCTGCTCGAACTTCCTGCTCGAAGCGATGGGGCTGGCGCGGCCGATCGTGGCGACGGATATCGGTGGCAACTGCGAGCTGTTCGCCTCAGGCGAGGCGGGGTTGTTCGTCGAGCCTGGAGACGCCGCGGCGATGGCTTCGGCGACGCTGCGCATCCTGACCACGCCGCAGCTGGCGGACGAGTTTGGGAGCCGCGGCCGGGCCGTCTTCGAGCGGCGCTTCACGCTGCCCACGATGATCAAAGCCTACGAAGACCTGTATACGGAGCTTTGGGCGCTCAAGGCGGACGGTTCATCGACCGGTCACGAGCCGGTGACGGCGGGCGAGTGGCGATGAGGCCGATCCGCCGCGTTACCGTCGTCTCGGAGAACATGGGCGGCGTTCTGGACGAGGGCATACGAAAGTTCGCGACTGGACTGCTCGATGGTTTCCGCGTCCACGCTGAGGCGTCTGGAGTGGCGACCAGCGGTGGCGAATCGTCGCACCCGTTGGTGAGGAGCGTTTCGGGCGCCAGGCTCTACACTGGCCGCCCGCTGCGCAGAGAGATCGAATCTTTGCGGCCGGAGTTGGTGGTCTACGTGCCCTCGGCGTCGGCAACGTCGTTCGCCTTCTGGCGCGCGCGGATGCTCAAGCGCTACGCGCCGGGTGGACAGGTGGCGCTGGTGGCGACGCAGCCGCGGTATCACACGGCGCTGGGCCGGCTGGCGGCCAGCGAGATGGCGCCCGACAAAGTCTTCGCGCAGTCACGTGAGACGATCCGCTACCTGGAGTGGCTGGGAATGACACCGCAGTTCCTGCCCGGCGGCGTCGACCTGCAGCGCTTTCGCCCGGTCACGGCGGAGCGGAAGGCGGCCCTGCGAGAGGAGCTCGGCCTGCCTCAGGACGCCTACCTCGTGCTTCACGTCGGGCACTTGAAGCCGGGGCGCAACGTTGAGCTGCTGACGCGTCTCGGCGCTGTCGGCACGGCCGTTGTCGTGGCCGGGAAGAGCATGGGGCAGGACAAGGCGTTGCGGCAACGGTTGACGGAGTCCGGCGTCATTCTGATAGACAGATACTTGCGGGACGTAGAGATCGTCTACCAGGCGTGCGACGCGTACCTATTTCCCGTACGAGAAGAGGGCTCGGCGATGGACTTCCCACTTAGCGTGCTGGAAGCGATGGCTTGCAACCTGCCGGTCGTGGCTTACCCATACGGTGGCCTGCCGCTGGCGCTTGAGCCCGGCGAGGGTCTGATCTTCGTCGAAAGCGACGAGGCGATGCTGAACGCGATCGAGAGCGTGAAGCCGATCCCCGTCGCCACGCGCAAAAAGGCCGAGCCTTACGCCTGGGAGCGGGTGGCCGGCCGTTTTCTGGAGACGATGCAAGGAGCAGGTGATGCAGAGACTTACGTCCGTGCCGTCTGACGAGGCGTCAAAGCTGCTGGACGCGCTGATCGCGCCGTTCGCTCACGGCGAGGGCGCGGTCGCCGGGTTGGTGGAGCGTCTACGGCGGAACAAGTATCCGCTGCTGGCGCTGGACGCCGCTGCCAGGGACCATCCGCTCCTGGCGCAGTCGGAGACCTGGCGCGTTGAGCTGGCGGCGGACCGAGCGGAGCTGGAGGCGCAACGGCGCGAGTACCTCGCCGTCAAGCGCGCCTGGCTCGATGCCGGGATACCGTGTGTGATGTTCAAGTCCGCTGGCGAGTACCCGGCGTTCCCGTACACGAGCGACAACCTCGACATACTGGTCCCGCGCAACCGGCTGAATGACGCGCGGCGCATCCTCGTCAAGCAGCTCGGCTACGTCTGGCTGCGCAACATCGACGAGACACAGAAGTTTCTCTTCCGCAAGTTCCGCGCCGGCAGATCCGTGTCGGCGATCCACGTGCATACGTGGGTGGGCTGGGACGTGGAGTTCCACGAGGAGGCGATCTGGGACGGCGTGCGCCAGTCGGGCGACGATCCGGAGGTGATGGTGCCTTCGGCTGAGGACGCCGTGCTGGTCAACGTCTCACACGCGCTCTACGAGAACAAAGAGATCCGTCTCTACGACCTGGAGAAGGTGCGCAGCCAGTGGGGCGGCGGCCTGCACTGGGAGTACGTCGAAGGCGTAGCGCGCCGGCGTGGCTGGCTGGACGGGCTCTACTTCGGCCTGCTGGTCTGCGCCAAGCTGGAGCGGGCGATATACGGCTACAACACAGTACCGGCGAACGTGCGGCGTCGCTGGCAAGAGGGGTTGAAGCGCTATCCGCTGCAGTGGCGCTACTGGCGCAAGGTGCGGAAGCAGGAGTTCGATCTGCCGTTCCCCGTCTCCTTCGCGATGAGTAAGGCGCTCTACTACAAGAAGATCCTGCGCGACTCGCACGACGCTGTCGGGCAGCGCCTGCTGAACCTGGTACACACGCTGGCCTGGGGCGTCAAGCAGAAGTCGGGGATACGGCCGCAGCGGGGCATGCTGATCTCGATCAGCGGCACCGATGGCGCGGGCAAGACCGCGCAGGCTCGGGCGCTCAGCGAGGCGCTGACCACGTCCGAGGCCTACAACAACGTGGTCTGGAGCCGCATCGGCACGACGCCTCTGTACCGCCGGGCGAGCCAGGCGGCGCAACGGACGACGACGGCGTCGAAGAAGAGCGTCTCGGCGACAACGAAAGCATCCGGCGTCCTGCGGCGAGCGCTCGGCTTCGCCTGGGCGACCGCCAACGCTCTCGACCTGGCGCTGACGTACCAGTGGCGGGTGCGCCTGCCGCTGATGATGGGCCGGGTCGTGGTCTGCGACCGCTATACGTACGACGCGGCGGTGGAGATCGCCGAGCGTCTCGGCGCGGACGCTCTGGGCGGGTTGCCGGTGAAGCTGCTGTATGCGCTCTCGCCGAAGCCGCGCTTCGCCTACTTGCTGGACGCACCCGCCGACGTCGCGGCAGAACGCTCGCTCGACCCGGAGGACGCCGGGCAGCTGGCAGCGCAGCGAGAGCTCTACCGTGAGGTTGCGGAGGCGCGCGGACTGCGGGTCGTTGACGCCTCGGGAGAGCTAGCCGAGGCGTCGGATGTGATCGTGCGCGAGGTGCTGACTGATTTCGAAGACAACCACAAGACGGTCGTGAACAGGTTGCTGCTGTCGAACCCGAACCAGCTGAACCGCGCGGATCGCGAGGCGACGCGGTGAAGGTGCTGGTGGTGACGAACATGTA
This sequence comes from Chloroflexota bacterium, assembly GCA_022565075.1. GTDB lineage: Bacteria > Chloroflexota > Dehalococcoidia > SM23-28-2 > RBG-16-64-32 > CF-162. The sequence goes on from JADFKG010000006.1 coordinate 24,534, forward strand.
CCCGCAACCGGAGACACCGGCGTTCGGCGTCTTCGTGGAGGACCAGGTGAAGTCGCTGCGGCGGATCGGCGTCGAGGTCGACGTCTTCTTCATGAACGGCCGTAAGAACAAGCTCAACTATCTGGCCGCTTACCCGCGGCTCTGGAACCAGCTGCGCAAGAACCGATACGACGTCGTGCACGCGCACTACATCTTCTCCGGGCTGGTGGCGCGCGCGCAGTGGCAGGCGCCGGTCGTGTTGACGCATCACGGGCCGGAAGTCTTTATGACCTGGGAACGGCACGTCTGCAAGGCGGCGACGCGCTCGTTC
>JADFKG010000007.1 GCA_022565075.1 Chloroflexota bacterium
TCGCCCGCGGCGCGGCCATTCTCGCCGGCAAATGGAACTTCTCGCCGGAGGTGCGGCCCATCGTCGGCGCCCGCGACCCGACCCTGATCGAGGACTGGTACTACGCGATCTGGGGCTACAACGGCTTCGCTTTCTCCAACCACCCGCTCAATCCGGCCTACCAGCCCTCCCGTGTGGAGTTCAGCTGCGGCGCCACCGGTGACGGCTTCGGCCACGACCGGACGCAGTATCCCTACCAGGAACTCGTGCTCGGCTGCGCAGAAAGGCCGCCGATCCGCGTCGGCCAGCAGCTGTGGGAGCCGCAGGAGGTGCACCTGCCTGATCTGGCCGATCCGGCGTTCGCCGGCCCGCTCAAGGTCGAGAACTGGAACTCCTGCTCCTACAGCCTCGACTGCGCCGCGATGGATATGCCGACGCCCAACAGCAACAACCAGGACCCGACCGGCCTTTCCGTAACGCGCGAAGAAGTCATCGGCGAGCCGGTGATGGCCCTCTCATCTGCGGGCGTCAGCGTTACCCTCTCATCGGACGCCGCCGTGACCGGACTTGAGTTCGGCGTTTTGAACACCCGCACTGGACTGCTCGGCTTCCAGGTGCTCACCGACGTGTCGTGGCTGAAGGCGGCGACGCCCGTCGGCGTTGCGCTCGGCGACGACCTCGGCGGCGACGACGGGACCGTGCGGCTGACCGTTAACCCCGCGGGCCTGGCGCCGGGTCAGCACATCGGCCGGGCGAAGATAAGCTCGCTCTACGCCGCCGGCTCACCACACACGTTCGTCGTCAACCTCTTCGTCGGCGATGGCGAACCAGCGCCGACACCAACACCAACGCCGCTCCCAACCCCGACCCCGGTCCCGATCGCCCCGATGTGGGCGGACCACGACTGCTCGGGCTCCGTCGATCCCGTCGACGCGCTGGTGACGATGCGGCACGACGTGGGGCTCGACACGCTCATATCCGGGTGCCCCGGTATGGGCTTGACGGTGCAGCTCGTCGGCGGGTCGCAACGCACCTGGGGTGATGTCGACTGTGGCGGCGAAGTGACACCGGTCGACGCGCTCAAGATCCTGATCTTTGACGCCGGTTCGCAGCCTTCCCAGGGCGCGGGCTGTCCGGCGATGGGCGCGGCGATCCTGATCGCCACAGGCTAGCGGGGGCCCCTGCGTCGGGCGGTTTCTTGCTTCACGTCGTCGCAGGCCGCTAACATCAACCGAGCCGACGGTCGCTCCCAGACGGCGCTCCGCCGGCGCTTGCTATGGATCGAGTACCACCGATACCGCGACAGCCCATCGCCACCTCGTCCGGACCGCTGGACCTGCTGCGCCACGTCGCAGAGTTCTGGCGGCGCCGCGACCTTCTCTGGCACATGGTGATCCGCCACCTCCGTGGCCAGTACAAGCAGTCCGTGCTCGGATACGCCTGGGCGTTCCTCAACCCGCTCAGCCTGATGATCATCCTCAGCTTCGTCTTTTCCACGATCCTCCGCATCGCCCCGCCGCAGGGCGTTCCCTATCCGCTCTTTCTCTTCGTGGGGCTCGTGCCCTGGCTCTTCTTCTCCAGCGCCCTTTCCTCTGGCACCGATTCGGTCACCAACGCCTCGTCGCTCGTCTCCAAGGTCTACTTCCCGCGCGAGGTACTGCCCACCGCGGCGGTGCTCACGAAGCTCGTCGACCTCTTCTTCGGGATGATCATCCTCATCATGCTGATGGCCTACTACGGCCGCCTCCCGGAACCGACCATCTACTGGTTTCCGCTGTTGTTCGGCATCCACATGGTCTTCACGCTTGGCCTCACTTTCCCGCTCGCCGCGCTCAACCTTTACTTCCACGACGTACGATTCCTCGTTGGGGTAGTCCTCACCCTCTGGTTCTACCTGACGCCGATCCTCTACCCGATCGACTTCGTGCCGGAGAAGTACTCGATCATCTTTGAGCTGAACCCCAACGCGCTCTTCATCAACGCCTACCGTCGCGTGATCCTCTACGGGGAGGATCCCGAACCGGGGCGTGTCCTGATCGGCCTGGCGGTCGCCGTGGCGTCTATCGTCATCGGCTATTTCCTGTTCAAGAGAATGGAGAAGGGCTTTGCGGACAGCATCTGATCCACCGGCGATCGAGTTCCGGAACGTCACCAAACGCTTCTACCTGAAGGATGGCCGCACACTGCGCGAATTCGCCCAGGCGATCCTTACACGCCGGGCCTGGGGCGACGAGTTCAGCGCGCTCCAGGACGTTAGCTTCCAGGTCGAACGCGGCGAGAGCCTGGGGATCATCGGCCGCAACGGCAGCGGCAAGAGTACGGCGCTCAAACTGATCGCCGGCGTCACCGCTCCGTCGTCTGGCGAAGTCTACGTCACCGGCCGCGTCTCGCCCCTGATCGAACTCGGCGCCGGCTTCCACCCGGACCTCACCGGGCGCGAGAACGTCCACCTCAACGGCTCGATCCTGGGCATGAGCGACCGGGAGATCAACGAACAGTTCGACTCCATCGTGGATTTCGCCGAGCTGCGAGACTTCATCGACACGCCGGTCAAGCGCTACTCGTCAGGCATGTACATGCGCCTGGGGTTCGCCGTCGCCGTCCACAGCAACCCGGATATCCTACTGGTGGATGAAGTACTCTCTGTGGGTGATGCTTTCTTCCAGGAGAAGTGCCAGCAGCGGATGCGCGAATTCAAGCAACAGGGCGTGACGATCGTCCTCGTCTCCCACAGCGCAGAGACGATCATGAACTTCTGTGACCGTGCCTTACGGATCGATCACGGGCGGTTGGTCGCCGATGGCCCCGCCAGGCAGATCGTGGACGAATATATGGCGACCGTCCCGCAACACGTCGAGGCGGGCTAACGCGTCAGCATAAGTGCGCTGACTCATCGCCCCTTTGAGATGTGCTGAACCCATCGGTCACTGCAGATTGGCACTCAAACCCAAACGTCACTATGATGTTATCGACCACCGCGGGCGTTTCGGAGCCGCAACCAGGTGGCCGTATTCGGGAGTTGACGATGAGTCTAGCGTTTTTGTACATCGACCCGACCGCGGGAGGTATCGGCCTCCAGATTCTGCTGACATTCCTTATTGGCGGGTTCGTTACGATAAAGCTCATGTGGGCGCGTTTCCTTTCGTTCATCCCGTTCCTCAACGGGGGTAAGGAAACCACGGACGACAAGCCTGCATCCGCGACGCAGGTGTCCGCCGAGACCGGTGAAGACTAGGCCCGCGTCGAGCGCGCAGCCCGCGGAGGGTACGATCGCATCCGCAGGGCCCGATGGTCCGGTGTTCCGTGATCCCGGTTCTTTCCGCGATCCGGACAGCGGCATTCTATTCGCTGGTAACCGCGTCTACCGGCACTTCTCGGCCGATGCGGCGAGCGTTTTCGACGACTTGACGCAGAAGGGGCTGCTCGCCGCCTTCGTGGAGAGCGGCTGGGTCATCGAAAGTACACCGGTAGATCGTCGCGACGCGCCTGACGTGTACGCGGCCGCTCCGAACGCCGCACTGATCGTCGAACATCCGCGTCTCCCCTTCATCTCATATCCGTACGAGTGGCCGTTCGAGATGCTGCGTCAGGCGGCGCTCCTTCAGTTGGAGATTTCGCTAGAGGCCCTGGACGCCGGGTTTATGTTGAAGGACGCCACCCCGTACAACTTCCAGTTCGTTCGGGGGAAGCCTCTGCTCATAGACTTAGGCTCATTTGAGCGGTACGAGGAGGGTGCGCCGTGGATGGCGTACACGCAGTTCTGCAAGACGTTCTTTAACCCGTTGCTGATGCAGGCGTTCACGGCGATGCCGTTTCAGCCGCTGCTGCGAAGCTCGCTTGAAGGCATCGATGCGGCGCACCTGAGCAGCGTCTTGCCGCTGCGCCGGAAGTTCAGAAGAGCGGTGTTTCTTGACGTTGTGCTGCAGGCGTCTCTGAACCGGCGGCAAACATCGTCGAATGCGGCCGACGGGGAAGAGCGGAAGGTGCGGCCGATACCAAAAGAGGTCATCGTCGGCACGTTGAAACGCCTTCGCGGTGCGATCAGCAGCCTGAAGCGTCGCGGCGGCGGCTCCGGTTGGTTGGATTACGAAGCGCAATGTCCTTCCTACACACCAGAGGCGATCGAATTCAAAGACCACTTCGTCGAGGACGCAGTGCGCGTTGCGCGGCCGGACATGGTCTGGGACCTGGGCTGCAACTTTGGCCGGTACAGCACGATCGCCGGGCGGCATGCCAAATACGTCGTTGCCATTGACGGCGATGAGCCTACAGTCGGTGCGATGTATGAACGCGCCGAGGTCGGAGACAACGTCCTGCCGTTGGTTGAGGACCTGCTCAACCCGTCGCCTGGACAGGGGTGGGCACACAGCGAGAGGCAGAGCCTCGAAAGCCGCGGCCCCGCCGACTTCGCCCTGGGCCTGGCACTGGTCCACCACCTCGCGATCGCGGGCAATGTGCCGCTGACGAAGATCGCCGACTGGCTCTCGAGCGTGACGAGGGCGGGCGTGGTGGAGTTCATTCCGAAAGCGGATCCGATGGTACAGACGCTTCTTCGGAACCGGCGCGACGTGTTCGGCGATTACTCGCAGGACGGGTTCGAAGCGGCGCTTGGACGACACTTCGAAATCAAAGAGAGCGTGGACATTCCCGCTTCACAACGTACCCTCTACCGGATTGAGCGCCGTTGACGACAAAGGAGAGCTTACCCGGCGACTCCGACACCCTGCAGGTGGCGCTCATCATGTTCGCCGTGATGAGCCTGGCGACGACCGAATTCATCAAGGACGCATTCCCCTTGTGGGACGCCTTGCGCCCGTCGAAGATGATCGTCGTCTATCTGCTCATCATCGTGCAGCTGATTCCGGCGGCGATCCTTGTCGGTGTGGATCGCCTCATCGCATCGCGCTATGGAGCCGGGCGCCGGCTCCGCATCTTTCGCAGCGGGGTGTTCGTGCTGGCGCTGGCACTGATCCTGCGGCAGATACAGCTCTTCTGGGGCCCGGCCACCGAGTTCACGGACGACGTCAGGTCCGCCAGCGTGGCCCTGCTTGTGCTGCTCGACCTGGCGGTCCTTGCCGGCCTAGGGCTGCTGGCGTGGAAGGGATATCGCGGCCTCGTCACGCTTTTCTACTATATGTCGCCGATCGCGATAGCGGCTTCGGCGATCATCGTGTTTCAGGTCCGGACCGACGAAGAGAACCTCCCGTTGTACGCAGAGGAAGTCACCACAGTCGCCCAGGAAGATGAGAGGGCGCCGGTGTTCATCATTATCTTCGACGGGCTGGGCTACGACACGATGTATCCGGACGGGGAGCTGGATCGGGAGAGTTTCCCGAACGCGGCGAGGCTCGCGGACAGCGGTGTCTCGTTCAGTAACGCGACGAGTAACTTCTTCTGGAGTTTTCAGTCCGTCCCGACGATCGTCGAGCCGGCGCGGGTGCTGACCGACGAATATAACGTTCGTTTGTACACTCAGTATCCGGTGCTGGAAAAAAGCTACTACCCGGAATGCGGAACGACTATCACCTGCCGGGGCATTCGCTATCTAACCGAAACCGGGCCGCTGCGAGTCGCCTCGTACCTGGCGCTAAGGACGTTCTATCAAGTCACTCCGAAGGCGGCCGAATCCGTCATCAGCCTGCCGATGGGTTGGGTGCTGGATGGCCTGGGGTGGCCGTTCCCGTCCGCAGACCCTGCGGGCTGGCACACGTTCAGCAAGCGACAGTTCAACGACTTCCTGGATGATGTCGACGCCGAACAGGCGCAAGGTCGGCTGTATATCGTGCACTTGATGGTGCCACACCACCCGAACGCCTTCGACGAAGACGGTAACGCTCTATCAACGGCTGGCAGCTATCGTCCTCAGGCGATGTTCGCCGACCAACTGCTGGGCAGGTTCCTGGATAAGCTGGAGGACGAAGGGCTGTTCGACGAATCGGTCGTGATCGTGACCTCTGATCATGGGCCAAGGATAGTGACCCCCACTGAGACGGAGGTGCCAGCGGCGACGACACCACGGGTGCCGCTAATCATCCACGCGCCCGGCGTGGACCAGCATGGCTCGGTGCTGGACGTCGAGTACCAACACATAGATTTTGGGCCGACGCTCGCCGACGTACTGGGTCTACCGGCGCCAACGCTCAGCGACGGAGTATCGGCCTTCAGCGAGGAGCGCCCCGACCGAGATAAGACGTTCGCGATCCGCAGCATCAAGTTCGTGTACAACGAAGAGGACGAAGTCTGGGAGCACGCCGAGTAGGCGCGGCAGGGCCTCTTCTACTGAGTGCGGGCTCTAAGGCGGAGGAAGACTCGCCAAAAGTTTGGCGCAACGGCGCGTAGCGTCCTGATCATCGCTTCCTCGAGCCCTTCCCTTCTCCACACCCCAACAAATCGACGCGACTGTTCAAGGATACCGCTGCGGCGGAATCTACGGCTGTGGTCAAAACAGGCCCGTGCGGTAGAGCGCAGTCCCAAAGAGCGGTAGCAGCGCCCGAGTAGGCGGTAGACGTTTCTTATCTGATCCCCGGGGTCGACTAACAACGCAAACTCAAGAGCTTCCTTGGCGGCGCGCACATCGTCCCCGGTTGGCCTTGACCGCAAAAGCTCCTCGGCGTACGCGATGTATCCGCCGGGAAGATCCGGTCGAGAGGCCATGGCCTGTCGCAGGAACGACCTCGTGCGTTCGTCCTGGCGCAGACGCCGCAGGGTGCGCGCCGCGCCGAGGGCGGCCTCATAGGCCAGCGGATCGACCTTCAAGGCCGCGAGATAGAGATTCGCTGCCATCTGCAATTGGCCCAGAGCCTCGGTGTTTCTAGCCGATACGACCAGATCGTATACGGTTGGCCTGCTCGTCTCCGGCAGCAGCCTGGACTTCATGAAGGTCGCCGTGTCTTCCTTGATCTTGATCTTGGTCAAGGGTGGATTGTTCAGCGAGACCTCCGTCAAGTGAAAGTGCCACTCGCAGGTGATCATGGGCACGTGGAGAAAGTCCGTGAACGAACTGAATCGCCTTAGCGCATCCCAGTCCTCGTATATCGGCATCTCTTCGTAGTACGCTCCCGCCTTCTCTATCAGAGAGCGATGATGCAGCATCGACAGATGCGGTATGAAGTCTTCGTCTCTGAGCAAGTTGCGATCGTAATCCATCTTCTTGAACGGGTGGCTGGTCGTGACGCGGTGCCCGTCTTCTGACGGGAAACAGTACCCCACCACGGTGTCCGTGTAGACGAGCTGGTAGCTCGGCCGGTTCAACAGGGCGGCGACGAGCGTTTCTAGATGCCAGGGGTAGTACAGGTCGTCGTCATCGAGGTAAGCGATGAACTGGCCGCGCGCGACCTCCAGGGCCACATTCAGCGCGTGTGGCTTACCCTTCTTGCCCGAATGCAGGATCCGGATTCGGTCGTCACTAAGCTCCTCTTGTAGGCCGTCCAGATCGTGGGGTTCACCATCGTTGACCACCAGGACCTCGAAGTTGCCGAACGTCTGCTCGAGAACACTGGCGACGGCGAGCCGCAAGAGATTCGGTCGGCCGCGTGTGGCGATGATCACCGAAATCGCTGGCTGTGGTAGGTCAACGGCAGGTATCGTCGTGAACCAGCTGGCGTCAGACCACTTGGCCAGGTAGCGCATTCTGTTGATCAAAAGGAGTTGGTTGGCGACGCCGGGCTCGAGGCCCGAGAAGCTGACCCCTCCTTCGTGGTAAATGAAGACGTCGCGTGCAATGACGATGCGGTAGCCGGCCTTGCGGATGCGCTTGCAGTAGTCGTCGTCCTCGTAGTAGCCGATGCCGAATCGCTCGTCCAGTTCGCCCACGCGCTCGTAGACTTCCCGCTTGAGGAGGATGCAGAAACCGGCCAACCGGTGGAAGCGCCACGTCTTGCCCCGGTTCTTCATCGCCACGTGACGAGCGTAGCCCTGCATCTGCTCCATATCTTCGAACTGCGTCTCCGCCAGCAGATCGAGCTGTAGCTCGCCGGTCCCGTTGCTGATCGGGCCGACGGCGCCGACCTTGGCGTGCCGCTCCGCGTGGGCGATCAGCCTCGGCAGCCAGCCTTCGGTGACCACGGTGTCGGGGTTCAGAAGGAGCAAGTAGTCGCCCTTGGCCAGCTGCAGCCCCTGGTTACAGCCCGCCGCGAAGCCGCGGTTGTCGTCGTTGAGAGCAACCTGGGCGTCCGTCAGCGTTTGCAGATACCGGGTGGTGTCGTCACCGGAAGCGTTATCGATGAGGATCAACTCGTATGGAGCGTCCGCCGTGTACTGGCGGACGCTCTCCACGCAGCGGCGTACGGCGTCCGCGCCGTTGTGGGTGACGATGATAATACTGGTAAGCATCGACGCCATTTTAGGTGCTCAGCTTCTCCAACGATAGGAGAGCGCCCCTCTGAGACCGCGCAAAGCCCTGCGGCGGCCCCAGAGCGGCGGAGCTGGTATTCTCTACCGTCGTTGCCCTGTAGCCTGACGCTGCGGCTAGCCGCCGTCTTTAGTGAACGGCTTCCGTGCCGTTCGGGCGGCGAGCAGGCCAGTCCGGAGGGCCCGCGAGAGCGCCCGGCGTCGAGCGCTGCCCTTCGGCGCTACCCTGTGCACTATCGGTCGCACTCGGTTCATCGCCCGCCAGCCCAACGATCCCTCGATCTCGGCAACCCGGCGTAGCGCTTCGTCCAGTTGGCGGTGCTGCGCCCGCAGGTCGTGCTGCAGCTGTGAAACATCCCTCGTTGCCTCATCGCGCGCACTCTCGGCGGCCCTTCGCCTGTCCCATTCCCTCTCGCCGAACGGCGTCTCCAACAAGGGCTTGTCCAGCCGCTCCATCAGCCCCTTCCGGTGGGCCTCCACCCTCGCGTCCCAGTCCGCTGCGTCCGGTGTTGTGCTTAGCACCAGCGCCTGGATCTCCGCCTCGCGGGCGACCGTTGGCTCGATCCACTCTCCGTCTTGATCGAGGCCGGCCAGCGCCCCGAGGCGAACGGCGACGTCACGCACGCGCGTCCCCTGCCAGCGCTCCGGCGGAGTTCGCTCTGTGATCTGAACTGCCAGCCCGAACACCCCGCGTCCGACAAAGTCTTCCGATTCGTAAGCGTCCAGCGACCACTCCTGGTCGATCTCGGCCAGGTTGCCCGCTGCGTCCACGACGAAGTTGTGCGGCGAGAGGTCCATGGCGCCCACGGCTTTCCTGCCCCGCACCAGGTCGCTCCACCGGCGAAGCCAGCGCTCCAGAGCCTCGTCGTCGCTTTCGGCGAGCAATTCGACGAAGTCGCGCCCATCGACGAAGCTTTGTTCCGAGACTCGCAGCGTCAGGCCGCCGCTTGAGGCGCTCTTTGCGGAATCGAGTAGACGCCGACGGTCTATCGTCAGGGATCCGTTCGTCTGACTCAGGCGCGTCTGCGTGGCGAACACGGCTCGTCGCTGCGTGTTGTAGAAGCAGGCGATCTCTCGCTCGTCCCAGAGCTGTGAAGGCGTGTTCTCCGTTGCGATGACCAGAAAAGAGTTGCCGAAGTGCGCCCCGACGCCATCTTCCACCAGCGAGCGCCACAGGCTGCGTTCGTCGGCGAAGTGAGGGCGCGGGCCGACCCAGTCCGGGCTGGGGAACCACGGGATCAGCCAGGCAAGCCGTTGCCTGTCCGGCGACGCGAGCAACTCCTCGCTGAGCACCGCGCGCGTCATCTTGTAGTCCGGGAAGGCGCTGTAGAACGTCGGCTTGAGGCCGGAAGAGGCGAAGAGTGACGCTAGCTCTGCCCGGCTGAAGGTGCGCGCTGGTCCCCCGCGTATGTAGCCTTCGGTACCGTCGAATACGCGGTCCGTGTGGTCCTCAGGCGCGCCCGCCAGATACTTCACGCCGAGGCGGTTCTCGATGGCGCAGACGATCTGTCCTCCCGGCCGCAACAGCGAGCGCAATTGCGAAAGGAACTCGGCATAGGGCTCGTCCTGGCGGCTTCCGCCGCCGGCCCATTCCAGCACGCCTATGACCACGATGACGTCGTACGCCGGCTTGGTGGGAATGTCGCTGATGCTGCCGATATAGACGTCGACGTTCGGAAGGTCCCGCGTCCGCTCGCGGGCGATACGGGCCCGCGCCCTCACGGGCTCGATCGCATCCACGGTTCCGCAGGTCTCGCCGAGGTAGCGGGTGATCGGCCCGCAGCCGGCGCCGACCTCCAGCACGGTGTGTTCGGTGGTGAGGGCCAGGGAGCGCAGGACGTTGGCGCGGCTCCGCGAGAGGCTGTACCGCTCCGGCCAGTTGGTCGCTGACCTCTCGAGTTCATCACTGAGCGAGCTCAGGTCATCGGCGCCCCGGAGGATCTCGAGGAGGCGCTCCTCGCTGCCGTCGAGGTATTCGGCCTTCGCTTCGGACAGCAGCCAGCAGCCGTCAACCTGTTGCCGGGCGGACTGACGGACCGGGGTTTCGGTTCGGGCCTGCGTGTCTGTCATCTCTACGTGTGGGAAGCGTACCTCGCGCGGCGACGCCGGCGCAGCCTCTGACGGGGCCAGATTATACACGCGGCTCTCCTCCATCATCGAATCGGGCCAACGACCGGGGCGGCCCCAGAGCAGCCGTGGTGGTATTCTTTGTCAGGCATGGGGAACCCACCCACCGTCGCTGTAATCATCCTCAACTGGAACGGCCTGGCCGATACTCGCGAGTGCCTGCAGAGCCTGCAGGCGGCCCGTTACTCCGCGATGCGCGTCATCGTCGTCGACAACGGCTCGAAAGGCGACGACGCGACAACGCTGGAGCGCGAGTTCAGCGGCTTCATCGACGTCCTGAGGCTGCCGGAGAACCTCGGCTTCGCCGCCGGCGCCAACGCCGGCATCCGCCGCGCTCTCGAAGCGCATACCGACTTCGTCCTCCTCCTGAACAACGACACCGTCGTGGCGCCGGAGTTCCTGCGGGCGCTGGTGGACGCCGCCAGCGACATCCCCAACCTCGCCGCCCTCTGTCCGCGCACCCACTTCTACGACCGGCCTCGCACGATCTACTCGACCGGCGGAGAAGTCAGCATCTGGCGTGGTGTGGCGACTCAGGTCGGCCGCGGTCAGGAGGACACCGGCCAGTTCGAGCGTCTGGAGCGTCGCGGATACGCCGATGGCGTCTGCATGCTGATCCCGGCCGCAGCCCTTACCACCGTGGGCCTTCTCGACGAGCAGTACTTCGCCTACTGGGAGGAGACGGACTGGTGCGTCCGCGCCGCCGAGCGCGGCCTGCACTGCTACTACGTGCCGCAGTCCCACATCTGGCACAAGGCGGCGCGCTCGCAGGCGCCGGACGCCAGTTTCGACTACCTCTACCGCCGCAACGCGTTGCTCTTCGTGCGTAAGCGCGGGACGCTGCCGCAGGCGGTCACCGCGTTCCTCATGCACGCCTTCGTCTACGCACCGCTCTACTTTCTCCGCAACCCGAAGCGTCTGACGCGGATCGTGCCGGCGCTGCGGGCTCTTATCTGGCACACGCGCAACCAGCCGAGGGAGCGGCCGCTACACTAAGAAATGACGACGACGGCAACGAAGAAGAGCGAGAAACCCGCATCGCCCGCGTCGGGCGGAAGGAACGGCGGGCTAAAGGGCCTCGTGCTCAGCGGCGGCAAGGGCAGCCGCCTTCGTCCGTTCACCTACACCAACGCCAAGCAGCTCGTGCCGATCGCCAACAAGCCCGTGCTCTTCTATGCGATCGAGCAGCTCGTAGAGTGCGGCATTACTGACATCGGCGTCATCATCGGCGACACAGCGGACCAGGTGCGCGCGGCCGTCGGCGACGGCTCGCAGTTCGGCGCGAACGTCACCTACATCCAGCAGGACGCACCGCTGGGCATCGCCCACGCCGTGGCGACCGCGCACGATTTCCTGGGCGACTCACCGTTCGTCCTCTACCTCGGCGACAACTTCGTGCTCGGCGGCATCAAGCCGTATGTGGAGAAGTACCTTTCGAACGAGGGCACCACGCAGATCCTGCTGCATCCGGTGGACAACCCGCAGGCCTTCGGCATCGCCGAGCTCACCGACGGCGCAGTCACCCGCATCGTCGAGAAGCCACGGCAGCCCGCCTCGAACCTGGCCGTCATCGGCGTTTACATCTTCGAGCCGGCCGTCCACGACGTCATCGCCACCCTCCAACCGTCAGCACGCGGCGAACTCGAGATCACTGATGCCATCCAGGGGCTGATCGATAGCGGCGCGGGCGTGCGCGCGGAGGTCATGGAAAGCTACTGGATCGACACCGGCAAGATGGACGACATACTGAACGCCAATCGCATGGTCCTGTCGACGCTCGAGGCCCGTCACGCGGGCCAGGTCGACGAGAAGACCCGCGTCTACGATCCGGTCGTGATCGAGGCCGGAGCACGGGTCGAGAACAGCGTCCTCCGCGGCCCGCTGATCATCGGTGCGAAGACAGAGATCATCGACTCCTACATCGGCCCCAACACGTCGATCGACGCTCGCTGCCTGATCAAGGGCTGCCGGATCGAGAACAGCGTCGTGATGGAGGACAGCCGCATCGAGGAGATACACTGGCCCGTAGTGAAGAGCATGATCGGCCGCAACGTCCAACTCAGCGGCGCCCACGGCGCCGGCGGCGGCTACAGCCTCACGCTCGGCGACCACAGCCGCATCGAGATGCCCGATGGCTAGCACCTACCTGATCACGGGCGGCTGCGGCTTCATCGGCAGCAACTTCATCCTTCGCCTGCTGCGCCAGCGGCAGGACGCCAACGTCATCAACCTGGACAAGCTGACCTACGCCGGCAACCAGGACAACCTGCGCGACATCGCCGGCGATCCTCGATATCGGTTCGTCCAGGGCGATATCACAGACGCCGCGCTCGTGGGCGAGCTGATGGAGGGGGCGGACCGCGTCGTCAACTTCGCCGCCGAGACGCATGTCGACCGCTCGCTCATGGAGCCGGGCGCTTTCATTCAAACGGACGTCTACGGCACCTATGTGCTGCTTGAGGCGGCGCGTCAGGCGCGCGTAGAGCGATTTCTGCACATGTCCACTGATGAAGTGTACGGTGACGTGCCTGAGGGCCAAACGTCGCGCGAGACGGACGCCCTGAACCCGCGCAGCCCGTATGCGGCGAGCAAGGCCGGCGCCGAGATGCAATGCCGCGCCTACATCGAGACCTACGGCCTGCCCGTCGTCATCGCGCGGCCCGCCAACAACGTCGGCCCGCGTCAGCACGTCGAGAAGCTCGTGCCGCTGTTCACGACGAACGCGCTGCGGGACGAGCCGCTGCCGGTCTACGGCGACGGCCGGCAGCAGCGCGACTGGCTCTTCGTCGAAGACAACTGCGAGGCGCTCGACCTGATCCTCCACGAAGGAGAGCCGGGCGAGGTCTACAACGTTGGCGCTGGCAACCACCTTTACAACATCGACGTCGCGCACCTTATCCTCGACCTCACCGAGAAGCCGCGCTCGCTGATCACCCACGTCGAGGACCGCGCCGGCCACGACCGCCGATACGCCGTCAACTCGGACAAGCTTCGCGCGCTCGGCTGGGCGCCCCGCCACGACGCGACGGCGGGCATCCAGAAGGCGGTCGAATGGTACCTGCAGAACCGCTGGTGGTGGGAGAAGGTGCGCGACGAGAGCTTCCAGGAGTACTACGACAAGCAGTACGGCAAGCGCCTGGCCGAGGCGAAGCCGGACCACCGCGAGTGACCGATGATCGACAAGATTAGCGAAGAGCCCGCCAAGAAAGTCCTGACGTACGACCACGGTGGCAACGAGAACGGCTTCCTGATCGAGCTGTTCAAGGACGGCGACAAGACCGACGTCTACCTCACGGCCGCCAGTCCCGGCGCCTTCAAGGGCTACCATCTGCACCGCGTCCGCGCCGCTCGCTACATGTGCGTCAAGGGGACGATGCTGATCACCCTCTACCGCCAGACGCAGGACGGTGGCCAGACGAAGTGGGTACGCGAAGAGCACGCTCTCGACGCCAGTGAGCCCAGGCGGCTCTTCATCCCGAAGGACGTCGCCACGGGCCTCGAGAACACCGGCGACGAGGAAGCATGGCTCATCAACTATCCCGACCCTCCTTACGACCCGAGCCTGAAGGACGAGCAGGTCGAGTACACGCTCGAAGAACTCGAGCGGGGCGTAGTCAAGTAGCGGCGCGCCTTGTACCGTCAGTAGACGACATGCGCATTCTTGTAACCGGTGGCAACGGGCAGTTGGGAGTCGCTCTGCAGCGCTCGCTCTCCGGGCACGAAGTCCGCGCGCCCGGCCACGGCGACCTCGATGTCACCTCGGCCGGCGCGGTAAGCGAGGCGATCGAGCTCTTCCGCGCGGAGATCGTGATCCACGCCGCGGCCTGGACCGACACCGCGGCTGCCGAGCGCGACCCGGCGGCAGCTCTCGCCGTCAACGGAGAAGGCAGCGGCAACGTCGCCCGCGCCTGCGCCGCGGCCGCCATCCCGGTCGCCTACGTCAGCTCGAACGAAGTGTTCGACGGCGAAAAGGGCGCGCCCTACGACGAAGACGACGCCACGCACGCGATCAACGAGTACGGGCGCAGCAAGCTCGCGGGCGAAGAGGCCGTACAAGAGGCAGGCGGCGACTTCTACATCGTCCGCACGTCCTGGCTCTACGGGCCGGGCCGCACGAGCTTTCCGGAGAAGATCATCGAGCGCGCCCAGGCGGACGGCGCCCTGCGCGGTGTTACCGACGAGACCGCCTCGCCGACGTGGACCGGCGACCTCGCCGCGGCGCTATCGAGGCTGATCTCGACGGGCCGCTTCGGCCTGTACCACCTCGCCGGTGAGGGCAGTTGCTCGCGCAAGGAGTGGGCAGAAGAAGTTCTGCGCCTCGCCGGGATCGACGTGCCGGTCGCAGCGGTGAAGCAGTCGGACTTCGGCCTGCCGTTCCGCAAGCCGGTGGACTCGACGCTCGCCAACAACCGCGCGGCGGAACTGGGCATCACCCTTCGTCCCTGGCGGGAAGCGCTCGCCGGCCACATGCGCACGCCGCAGATAACTGAGCTGATCGCGGCGCGGGCGGCCCACTGATGAGAGACCCTGACGCCAGGCGAGTGCGAGGCCCCACGCCGGTTGGCCCGAACGGCCAGAAGCCGGCCGGCGAGCCTCTGCCGGAGGGACGTTATCCCGGGATCGGCCAAGTGGAAACGGGCGAGACTTCGCCCCTCAAGCGGCTGCTCGATATCACTGTGGGCGGGCTGATGATCGGCATCCTCTGGCCGGTGTTCGCGCTGGCGGCGCTGCTGATCAAGATGGAGTCGCCGGGGCCTGTGCTCATCAAGCAAGACCGAGTCGGCCTCAACGGCGGCGTCTTCCGCTTCCTCAAGTTCCGCACGATGCACCACAACCGCCGGGGCAGCGACCTCGCTGAGCGGCTGCCCACGGGCGACCTGATGCGCCGCCTCCTGAGCCCGAAGGGCCGCCCGCGGCACGCCACGGCCATCGGCTGGACGTTGCGCAAGACCACCGTCGACGAGCTGCCGCAGCTGGTGAACGTCGTCAAGGGCGACATGAGCCTCGTCGGCCCGCGCCCCGACCTTCCCGAGATCGTTGAGGCTTGGCCGCCGCACTTCCGCCAGCGACACCAGGTGAAGCCGGGCATGACGGGCCTGGCGCAGGTCAACGGTCGTTCTGATCTCACGCACTACGAGAAAGTGCGCTACGATCTGCGCTACGTGCGCCGCCACCCGCTCTCAATCGACGTGATGATCCTCGTCCGCACGCTTCGGCTGGTGACGACGAAGAAGGGCGCGCGGTAAGCGGACCCTATGCGCATCCTCTTTATCACCGCCAACTTTCCGTTCCCGCCCCATAGCGGGGCCGCGCTGAAGACGTATAGCGTCTTCGACTATCTCAGCCGCCGCCACAGCGTCGCCGCAGTCTCGATCATCCGGGAGCCGCTTTCTCAGTCGCAGGAGATGTGGGCCGCCGAGAACGCCGTGCAGACCGTGCTCGTGAACCGTGGACGCAGCCTCGCCAACCTGGTGCGCAGCTACCTCGGGGGCCGCCCGCTGAGCGTCGAGCGCAACCGCTCCGGCCAGATGAAAGCGCTGATCGAGGAGAAGCTCTCGGCCGGGTTGCCCGACGCTGTCTTCGTCGACGGCTGGCTGGTGGCGCAGTACCTGCCGCAGTGGTTCCCTGGCCTGACGATGCTGCACCAGCACAACGCCGAGTACCGCCTCTGGGAGCGCGAGTCGGCCAAGGCGGGCTTCAGCCCTAAGAGCTGGCTGGCCGGGCGCGAGGCCGCGCGCGTGCGCAGGTACGAGGCGAAGATCATGGCCCGCTTCAACGCCGTGTTCGCCGTCTCCGTCGATGACGCGCGAGCGCTCGTCTCGATCGGCGTCGACAGGGACCGCGTGCATCTCTTGCCGAACATCCCGGACCCGGCGCTGCTCGACCTGCCCTCGCTCTCCTTCGCCCAGTCAGAGTCCGAGATCATGTACTTAGGCACGCTTAGCTGGCAGCCGAACATCGACGGCCTGGAGCGCTTGATCACGCGTATCCTGCCGCTCGTCCGGGAGCGCATCCCGGACGTCAAGCTAAGCGTCGCCGGCCGTGACGCGCCCCGGCGCCTGATCCAGTTGGCCGAGCGCACCCCCTCCGTTCAGTACGTCGGGCCGCTGGAAGACGCGGAGCCGTTGTACCAGCGCGCCCGGGTCTTCGCCGAGGTGACGCAGACCGGCGGCGGCACGCGACTCAAGATCCTGAACGCTCTCGCCCGTGGGCTGCCGACCGTGGCCAGCGTGGCGGCGGCGCAGGGCCTCGATATCTTGGCCGGTGACCACGTCCTCCTGGCGCGCGACGACGACGCGTTAGCGGCGGCGATCGTCTTGCTCCTGACGGACGAGAACCGCTGGCGCATCGTCAGCGAGAACGGGCGCGCGCTGGTCCGGGGCAAGTACGTCGCCGAGGTGGCGTTCCAGTCGCTCGACCGCATCCTCGCCGAGGACGAGCCACCGCCGGACGCGCACCCTGGGAGAGGCGGCGGACAGCGCCGTGGTCAGCGCCGGGGCCGGCGCGGGGGCCGCGGCCGGCGACGGCCGTGACCGCTGAGACGATTGATGTCCTCGGCGTCCGCTTTCAGACTCTCACCCGTCGCGAAGCCGCCGCCGAAATCGCCAGGCTCGCCGGCGAAGACGCGAAGACGTACATCGTCAAGCCGTACTCGGAGTTCATGCCGCGCGCCCATGGCGACGAGCGACTCCGCGACGTTCTGAACGGCGCGGCGATGCGCCTTGCGGACGGCGCCGGCATCCTCTGGGCGGCCAGCTATCTGTCGCTGCCCGGCCACCGCCTGCGGGCCCTCTTGCAGCTCCCGTTGTCGCTCGCCTCGCTCGTGTTTCGCCCCTCGGCGCTACAGCGGCCGTTGCCTCAGGCGATGGCCGGCGTCGACTTTACGTGGGAGATGCTGAGGGCGCTCGCTGGGTCCGGCCGCAGCGTGTACCTGCTCGGAGGCACGGCGAAGGAATCGGCGGGCGCGGCGCAGGCGATCGGCCAGCGCCTACCGTCGCTCACGATCACCGGCACGCGCGACGGCTACTTCCGGGGCCGGGACACGGAAGCTGTGATCGAGGCGATCAACGCCGCGTCGCCGGACGTCCTGCTCGTCGCCATGGGCTTCCCGCGACAGGAGGAGTGGATCGCCAGGAACCTGCCGCGGCTGAACGTGCGCGTCGCCGTCGCCGAGGGTGGATCGCTCTCGTTCATCTCGGGTGCGACGCCACGCGCGCCCAGTTGGATGCGGCGTGCCGGTCTCGAGTGGCTCTTTCGTCTGCTGCGCCAGCCTTCTCGGTGGCGGCGGCAGCTGGCGTTACCCGTCTTCGTTTGGCTCGTCCTGCGGCAGCGTCTCGGCGCCTGACACCCCGTTCCCCGCGCGCCGGCCGAGTGCGCGCTTGAGAGCGGCCACGTAGTAGCCGATGTCGCTTGGCCGCCAGATCAGCGTCTCGGCGATGCCCCGTCCCGATTCCCGCCGGTACCAGTACACCGTCGCGCCCAGCGCCACGGTGTAGGCGATCGACGAAGCGACTGCCGCCCCCTCGACCTCCCACAGCGGGATTAGCACCAGGTCCGCCGCGATAGTCACCCCCAGCGCGATGAACGTCGCGAACGTCGTGAAGATGATCTTGCCCCGGCTGAAGAGGTAGCTCCCCAGCACTCGCGTCGCGCTGGCGGCGACGATCCCCGGCATCAGCAGCACCAGCGGCAGGAACGACTCCGGGTAGAAGTCGCTTCCGAACAGCACCCGGATCACCACCGGCGACACGGCGATCATGCCGCCCGCCGCCAGCAGGCTGATTAGCAGCGTGTTGCGGCTGATGATCGGAGTCACCTCGTCGGCGTCGGCCTTGGACATCGCCGTCAGCCGTGGCAGCAGCACCATCGATATCGCCGACGAGATCCACCACACGCTCTCGGCAAGCCCGACGGCGACGGCATAGTGGCCGACGCCCGCCGTCGAGACGAAGGCGGCGACGAGGAACAGGTCGAAGCGGTAGTTGAAGAGCGCCGCCATGTTCGCGGCCTGGCCCTGCGCGCCGTATTTGATCTGCTCCCAGAGCACGTCCAACGGCGGCCGGATGACCCGGCGTACGTCCAGCTTCCCCGGCAGGATCAAGGCCAGCGTGACGACGTCCGCAACGACGAACGACACGGACCAGACAGCGATGGCGCTGCCGACGTCAAGCTCGTCCGCCGCCAGCAGTGCGCCAGCGCCGACCGCTGCGACGACGCCCTGGGTCACGGCAACCAGACTGAGCGCCACGAAGCGGCTGGAACCGTGCAGGAACGACGTGAAGATCGTGTAGCCGATGATCGCCGGCAGCGCGGCCCCGTAGAGCCAGTACGTCTCGCCCTCAACGAACAGCTCGGAGCCGCTGGCCAGCCCCCAGGCGCCGATTAGCAACCAGCCGGCAATCGACATCACGCCGAAGGTCGTGAGGCTGCCCGAGAGCAGCGTGCGGTACGAGTAAGTCCCCTTGTTGAGGAAGTAGATGTTGCCGAGGCCGATGCCCAGGTTGCCGATGCCGCCCAACACCAGAACCGCGACGAAGAAGAGCGAATAGGTGCCGAGGCCGTCGTCGCCGAGGCCACGCGCCAGGATCACGCGCAGGACGAAAGCAAGGCCGTATATCACTACCTGCGAAAGGAAGACGAGATTTACGTTGAAGAGGAAGCCGCGGCCTGAAATCGTTGACTGCATCTGCCGTCCGGCCTGCCCCGCCCGGGCGAGGCGTTGCCGCCAGTGTAACCGGCGCTTCCGGCGCCAGCAATCAGCCTCGACAGCCCATAGGCCGTCTGGTAACCTTGCGTTGCCGCCGGTGCGACCGGCGGTTTCGCTTGTGGAAGCGCGCACCCGCGCTGCGAGAACGCTGATCGGGGTGTAGCTCAGTCAGGCTAGAGCGCACGGTTCGGGACCGTGAGGCCGGCGGTTCGAATCCGCCCACCCCGACCATCTCCCACTTCGCCCTTCTTCCGCTCAGCGCTCGCCGCGTGGCCGGCTGCCGCTGCCGGTCGGCGCAATAAGGAGAGGTTATCCCCATATTCACTCCTCCACCCTTCGATTTACCTGGCCCGATGCCGTAACAATGGCGACCGTGTGTCGTCTTACCCTTACCGAAGGAGAACCCAGTAAAGCAAAAAGACGTTATAGGAGACGAACGCAAATTGTTGTTGCGGTTACGGCGTTGGTTCCTCTAAGATGCAGCGTCCAGGGAAGCCGAAATGGCAACTAGATGAGCAGGGTAAAAATGGTCTTTCAAGCAGAACATGGGACAAGAACGAAGAAGCAGCAGGCCGACATCGCGATCCAGATGGCCCTCCAGGGTCAGTGGGAGCAGGCCGTGGACATTAATCGGGCGATCCTCGAATCGTTCCCGGCTGAAGTAGACGCCTGCAACCGGCTGGGCAAGGCGCTGACGGAACTCGGCCGCTACGCTGATGCCAGCGACTCCTACACGAAGGCCATCGAGATCGATCCGCTCAACCTCATCGCGCGCAAGAACCTCAGTCGCCTGGCGACGCTCGGCAAGACCGCGCCGAAGAAGAAGAGCAAGAACGCCGCCAGCCAGAAGCTGTCTCCGGAGATGTTCATCGAAGAGAGAGGCAAGACGACGATCACCGAACTCGCCCAGCCCGACATGGACGTCGTCAACCAGCTCACTGCTGGCGACCTCGTCAAGCTGGAGCGAGACAAGAAGGGCAACGTCTTCGTACAGACGATGGCCGGCGAGCGCTTTGGCGACGTCGAGTCCCGCCTCGGGCAGCGGCTCGTCAAGCTCCTGGACGGCGGCAATGAGTACGTCACCGCCATCTCCAGCCTCCACGAAGACGGCGTCAAGCTCTTCATTCGGGAGACCCTCCAGGGTCCCTCGCAGGTCGGCAAGCTCTCGTTCCCCCCAACCGTCGGCGAGCCGGTTCGGACGAACGGCAAGCAGCGCCTCGGAAGCGGCGATGAAGACGATTCTTGGGCTCTGGACGATCCCGACGAAGCCGACGACCAGGTGGCCGGCAGCAACGACGACGGCGCGGGCGTTCTCAAGTCCCGCGCGCGGCGCAGGCTGCCCGGCGCCGATGGCGACGACGAGAACGACGACTAGCCCCAGCAAACGCTAGCAAAGGCCGGGCCGCACGCCCGGCCTTTTTCTTTCCCCCCGCGGCGCCTGCTATCATCGCGGCGTGAGCAGCGATCGTCTCCTCCCGGACGAGTGGCAGCGCGGGCCCCGCTATGGCGGTGCTTACACCTTCGCCCGCTGTCCCGCCAGCCGCGACCTCTCTCGCGCCGATGTCGCCATCGTCGGCGTGCCGATGGACATGGCCGTGCTCTATCGCGCCGGCGCCCGCTTCGGCCCCCGTGGCATCCGCGACGCCTCCGGCCAGCTGCGGCCGCACGGCTGGGAACCGGACGCTCTCGAAGCGCCGTTCGACAAGCTCCGCGTCGTCGACTACGGCGACCTCGACGTCTTCCCAGGCTACATCGAGCAGACGATGGACCACCTCACGAGCGAGTTCAAGCGCATCGTCGGGGCGGGCGTGATACCGGTCGTCCTCGGCGGCGATCACGCGACGTCGCTTCCCGTCCTCCGCGCGCTGGCTGAGCGCCACGGCAAGCTGTCGCTCGTCCACTTCGACGCGCACCCCGACTTCTGGCCGGGGCCGCCCGGCCGTCCTTACCACCACGGCACCGCCTTCCGCATCGCCGTCGAAGAGGGCCTGATCGATCCCGCCGCCTCCGTGCAGATCGGCATCCGCGGCTCGCTCTCCGCCAACCTGATCGAGGACGCGCGCGCCGCCGGCTTCCACCTGCTTACCGCCTCCGAGTTCGCCGCCCGCGGCGTCAGCGGCACTCTGGAGGACATCAGCCGCATCGCGCGGGCGCCGGTCTACGTCTCGCTCGACATCGACTGCGTCGACCCTGCCTACGCGCCTGGCACCGGGACGCCCGAGGTCGCGGGGTTGACCAGCCGCGAGATCGTCGAGCTAGTGCGGGGCCTGCCCGCGGCGTCCGTCGTCGGCTTCGACATCGTCGAAGTGGCCCCGGCCTACGACCAGGCGGAGATCACCGCGCTCCTCGCCGCGAACCTCGTCTACGAGTTCCTGCTCATCCTCGCGGCCAGCCGCTAGCGCTTGTCTCGCGTCTCCGGCAAGTCATAACATCGCTCTATGGACAACGGCTCCGCCCCTCTCATCGCCATACCGCGCTGGAAGGCGCCGACCTGGGAGCGCACCGGCTACTACATGGACTCTATCGAGAGTGCGGCCGGCCGCTGTTGCCTGATCGAGGAGAAGAAGCTGCCGAAGGACGCCGGCGGCCTGCTTCTGATGGGCGGCGTCGACGTCAACCCGAAGCTCTACGGCGAGAAGCCCGGCAGGGACGCCCAGCCGCCGCAGGACGACCGCGACGAGCACGAGAAGCGCCTGCTGGAGGACGCGCTGGAGCGAGACATTCCCGTGCTGGCGATCTGTCGCGGCTTCCAGCTGCTGAACGTGACGATGGGCGGCTCGCTCCTCCAGCATATCGACGACGAGTCCCATGTCGCTCGGCACGATGAGTCGGCCTGGCACGAAGTCATCGTCTCGGATCAAGCGAGCCGGCTCGCCGCCGCCTACGAGGGCGAGGACAAGCTGCGCGTCAACTCGCGCCACCACCAGGGCGTGACGGAGCCAGTGCTGGCCGGCGGCCTGCGCTGCGTGGCGTCGTCGTCCCACGATAGCTTCGTAGAGGCGGCCGAGAGCGCGGCACACCGCTGGACCGTCGGCGTGCAGTGGCACCCGGAGCGGCCGGAGATGCGCCCCGACGCCGGCGCGCTCTTCCGGGCCTTCGTCGCGGCCTGTCGCTAGGCGGGGAAGAGCACGACGTCGCCCGCCAGGCTCAGGCTCGTGCGGCTGCCGATCTCGAAGTGACGGCCGGGCTGAAGGCGCACCTTCACCGCGTCCCCGCTGGGCAGGCGGACCGTCGCCAGCTGGTCGTGCCCGAAGTAATCAGAGTGCACGACCTCGACCGGTACGCCGCCGTCACCATCGAGCTTCAGGCGCTCGGGCCGCACCATCACCTCAACCGCGCCGCTGAGATCGCTCTTCGCGGCCACGCTGCCCAGTTCGAACTGCAGCCTGCCGTCGCGGTACTCGCCCGGCAGGAAGTTGGCGTCGCCCAGGAAGCCCGCTACCGCCCGCGTCGCCGGGTGGTTGTAAACCTCCGACGGCGAGCCGACCTGCTCGATGCGCCCGTTCATCATGATCGCCAGGCGCCCGGAAAGGCTCAGCGCCTCCTCCTGGTCGTGCGAGACGAAGATCGCCGTCATCTGTAGCGACTCCAGGATCGCCCGTCCGGCCTCACGCAGCCGGTGACGCAGCTCCGGGTCGAGGTTGGAGAACGGCTCGTCCAGGAGCATCACACTCGGCCCGGCGGCCAGCGAGCGGGCCAGCGCCACGCGTTGCTGCTGCCCGCCTGACAGCTCCTGCGGCATCCGGGAGCCGAGCCCGGCGAGACCGGTGCCAGAGAGCAGCCTGTCGACGCGCTCCTTGCGCCTGCCGCCGCTCATGCCGAAGGCGATGTTGTCGCGCACGCTGAGGTGCGGGAAGAGGGCGTAGTCCTGGAACACCATGCCGACGCGCCGCTTCTCCGGCGCCACGTCCTTGCCACCGCCGGCGACCTGCACGCCGTCGATCGAGATCGTGCCGGCGTCGGGCCGCTCGCGCCGACGGCGATGCGGATCCAATCGATCTTCGAGGCCCCGTCGAGCAAGAGGGTGACCGCTACGCTGGCCGTGGCGAAATCGCCATCCACCCGCGAGAATTTCTCGTAGTGGCCGGCGCTGCGATCGGGCGCGGGCGGCAGGATCACCGCTTTCAGCAGCTCGTTCTCCTGCAGCTCGGTGGTCATGTAGTCGAGGAAAAAATCGGCCGCCGCGATCTCACGACGACCGCCGGGCCCGACCACCTCGAACCGCGCATCCGCCGCGACGAGCGCCGCCGGATAATCGGCGTTCGGGTCGCCGTGGCTGACCGCGCCGCCGATGGTGCCAAGAGTGCGGATCGCGGGATGGGCGATCACCCTGGCCGCCCCGCCGATCACCGCATGGGCATCGATCAGTTGATCGCTCGACGCTATGTCGGCGTGGCTGGTCATGGCGCCGATGCGAATCGCACCGTCGGGCTGGCGGTCGATGCCCTTCAGATCGGAGATGCGATCGAGCGAGATCAGCGCCGGCGGTTCGACCAGCTCGGCGTTCATCATCGCGATCAGCGTTTGGCCGCCGGCGAGGAACAGGGCCTCCGAATCTTCCGACTTCAGGCGCACCGCCTCCTCGATCGTCTCCGGCTTGTGTAGCGAGACCCCCATGGATCAGACCGTTTCACCGTTTTCGACCCGCTTGCGGAAATCTTCGGCGAACTTATCGCATAGTTTTTTAGCGATCTTCTTCATCACGCCGTGGCCGTATTTGCCCAAGCGTCCGACGATCGCGACCTCGGAGCTGTAATAGATCTCGGTCCCGCCTGAATCGGCGTCGCTCAGCCTGAGGACGTTGTCGGCGGAGACCATGCTGGCCCGAGATCCCTCCTCGCCGCGCGTGCGCGAAATGACGAAATCGGGCTCGACTTCCTCGATCACCTCGACCTCGAGGTTGAACTTGGTCTTGATCGGGCCGAGCTTGATCCGGACACTCGCCAAGTAGGTGTTGGGGCCGGTGACTTCGATCGAGTCGCAGCCCGGGATACAGAGGCCCATCACCTCCGGGTCGGTAATGTATCGCCACACATTGGCGCGCGGCACCGCGACGGTAAACACCCCCTCGATCTTCATGCACCGCTCCTCATGCCGCCGTCGTTCTAACGCATTTTCCGTTTTCGATAAAATCGGATCCCCGACAACCATGGAATCTGACGCACCCACCATAGCCACGCCAGCCGATTAACGGGATGGAATGGACGGCCCCCACGCTGGCATCAATGTCCCACAATTGACCGACTATATGAGCGCCATTCAGGACCAAAGGACCCTTGGTTCCGGCCACCGTTCCATCTCCAAAATTTTCATATTAAACACCATACACGATGTATTTGAAATTGCAAACCGTACCGGCAAAGAGTGTCGCTAGCACACGATCTGTCCGGTTTAATCCGGCCTTCGGGAACGGAGGTGGGGATGCGTCGGACAGAGTTGCTGCAAGGACTGAGGATAATGAAGTTCGAGGTGATTTTGGAGCGTTGCCGGGCATTGACACGTTAACAGGCGACGAATAGCTGGCTTGGGAATATCGTCGG